>CALYBP010000028.1 GCA_944415425.1 uncultured Ruminococcus sp.
GAGCCTGTCTATGAGCTGAAAGAATACAGCGAAGAAGAAATGAAAAAACTCTATCCCGATTACGAATCCTTTAACTGGTACAGAAGATAAACCGATTTTATGAAAACACAGCGGTAAAACAGGTGTCATACACGGTTGATTTGCCGCGTCGCAGCATAAAAGGTGATATTTATGAAATCAAAGCAAACCCCGTAACAAAATTTGAAACGGAGGTATCACAAGATGAAAAAGAAAGTTTTAAGTATTCTAAAGGTTTCGTTAATCGTTTTAGTACCTTTGGCTGTAATGCTGATAATTATTTACCTTGTTTTTTTCAACACAACCTATTTTAATTCGGTTACGGTCAGCGGCAAAGCGGTGGACAACTCATACGCTAATGCTTTATCTAACAATGCTCAAAGTATGTTTTCAAGACTTGTGAGAATAGACGATAAGCTCTATTACAGCTACTCTCCCGTAAGCAGAATCAAGTGCGGTACATATGAAAATTCAAATAATTGCACAAAGAGAATTTATGCGGGAGGAACATTTTTATCACCCGAAGTTTTGAATCTTGATGTTGTCGGAGACGGAAAGATTTTGTTGAACACAAAGGACGGCGCGGTGGAATATTTTGATGTGCAAAACGGCGAATACAAACCGTTTGCCGAGCTTAAAGATGACATTGCAAACGACAGAGAGTATAAATCAGCTTTTTATATCGACGGCAACCTGTATTGGTACTGCGGCGACGAACCATTTGGTATTTATACAAGCTACGATATTTACGCCTGCGAGAATGACAAATTAAATTTGTATTTTTCGACGGATAAAATAGGCGAGGACAATGTAAGTGCGCCCTGCTTTGACGGCGAATATATTTATGCTGCATCTTATAAGGATAACGGTAACGGCGGAGAAAACTACCTGTACAAATACAACGCAAAAAGCGGTGCGGCAGAAAACAAAGTAAGCATATCGGGCGCAGGCAACTATATTACGGCGTGTGACGGCAAGGTGTACAGTATGGTATACGGCGATGAGGGCAAAAACCGTCTGATGGTAACTGACATAAACGCCGGGAATCAAAAAGATATATTTGCTACCGACGGAAGCGCGATAGTTAACGGTTACGGCGGCTTGGTGTGCGTTGGGATTTATTCCGATTCAAACGGTAAAAACGGACTGTATGTAATTGACGGCAAAACCGATGAGCCGAATCAAATTTACGGCGAAGAGGTTTTCGGAGTGTACATTACAGATGATAAATGGATTTATTTTACCGATGAAAACGAAAAGCTCTGCCGCATTACTCCCGACGGAAAAACGCTTGAAAAAGTATTCGGATAATTTGCGGCGAACCTGAAAATTCGGCAGGCGGTAAGTGAGGATATTATTTTTGAAGGTGATATTATGACAACAAAGATAAAATTAAGTTTGGTTTTTTCTATCATATTAATGCTTTTACTCACCTCGTGTGCATATGTGCCCGGGAAAAATCTCAAAAAAATATCTAATGAACAACTTAAAGAAGATTTTAACAGATATGTTACGAATGCACAAGAATTTATGAATGATAACAACATTAAAGATGTGGATTTTGAATATGATTTTTCTTACGATTCAGGAAGTATATATTTTCGCGGTAAAGACTGTTATATGTATTTCAATTTGTACCTTGACCGAGAAAATCCATTTGGCAATGATTATGAACTCGGAATTGAAAAATATAATATTACCTATCAAAGGGACTTTGATGCTATTGAAGATTTGCTCAGCACTCAAATTCCGTCATTTAAAATTATGTCAATGTTATTGTCGATGGTTACCGGTGAAGCCGTATCCGAAGAAGAAGTCGTAACATATTTTTCCGAGCTAAAAGAAAACGTTAAAATTCCTGATTTTGACGAATCTCACAATCAAGATGAATTAATTAATATTTATGACCATTTCAAAGACGAGTATATTAATTATTATGTGAATTATAAACCTTATACTAATCAAGGTTTCAGCGAGGTTATTGTTCTCGGCAGAGGCGGTAACGGTTATGTAGTTTCATAATTCTGATAACAGGTACTCTTGCTGTCAAATAACCCGAAAAATACAGATGTACTATATTTTTGATATTAATTCAAAGTACGGTGTATTGTTTTGAAGCAGAAAAAACCGCATTAAGGCAGAATAACCCGATGCGGAAAACGTAGATATGAAAAATTCATCGGAGGGATATAGATGACGACTGAAACTCTATACAAATTAATTTTCGGGCTGATTATTTTAATTATGGCATACTATGTTGTACTTGAATTGATACTCATTATTACCGACTCGTTTTCTTTGTCTTTGGTAAAAAAATATGTTCTGAAAAAAGACAGCGGATTAATTAACAAGGGTCATTTTAAAAAAATATTTGCCTTTTCTACGATTTCGTACCTGATAAGCATATTTTTAGTTTACATATGTTTTTGTGTAATAAACGGGGAGTTTAATTTACTTACATTCATTTTGGTTATTTACAGATTAGTCACCACATCGGTTCTGGAACCTCAGTTAACAGCTATTTATACGGTATCTGTTTTAGGCGGATTCTGTGTAAACTTATTATTCAATTTCTTTTTTGTATTTAAGAATTTATATGCAATGAGAGGAAAGCGTCTGATTTCTGCTTTAACAGTATCTCTTATTACAGCGCCGTATTTTCTTTTTGTAAGTTTTGAAAAAATATTAGATTGTATTGAACAGATAATTTAAAATAAAGCGTTACTGCCCATACAAAATTTAAGAGGAGGGCTATAAAAATGAAAAAGTCAAAAAAACTGATAATATTTATTCTTATCCCTCTGCTCATAATATTTGCGTGTTTTCTCGCAATTTTAAAAATCTCCGATAACTTTAAAATGATTGAGGACAATGACGGCGGTTTTTATGTTTCCCAAAACAAATACCTGACCTACTGCGATAATTCTTTGTCCGTGTATGACCGCACCGAAAACAAAACGAAAGTATACACGGAAAATGAAAACACCGAAAGAGATTCGTATTATGTCGAGTACAAGAATTTTCAGTTTTACACCGCCGACAACGGGCTTGCGGTAATGCAAAACGGCGAAAACGAAGAAATCATCAGCGGAAGCACCCAAAACTTTGTAATTTCTGGTGACTATGTTGTGTATCAAACAAGCGACAGCGTTTTGCTGAAATACGATTTGAAATCTAAAACCCCGCAGAAAATCAAAACAGACGACGGGTACAAAATCAAATGGTTTGACGCGGGAAATAACAAAATTTTCCTCTCGTCCTGCCGATATGATGAAGCGCAGGGCAACACATTGCAGATTAAGGTGTATGATTTAAAAACATCGGAAGACGCTCAGTCCGTATCTTGCAAAATTTCCGACAATGCAAAAATTCTGCGAAGCGGGGAAGATATATTTGTTGTTTCTCCTCCGAAAGGAGAAATCGGAATTTATAAAGTTGATTTTTCAAATCAAAAGCTCGAAAAGCTGTACACACATATCAATGTCGACAACATTGCGGCAAACAGCGGTTATATCATTTTCAGCTCTGAACAGCGCTCAGCAAACGAGCTGATAACCCGAACCGTGGAAAACGAAAACAACGGGCTTTGGAAATTTGATTTAAAATCCGAAAAAGCCGTAAAAATCTCCGAACAATGTGTTTTTGACGATTTAGTCGCTACCGACAATTATGTTTACGGACTCACGAAAAAATATGTTCTGCCCAGAGGAACGGCAAATTCGTGGACTGCGGGGTTTGAAATAGAGCAAATTCCCGTAGGCGGTTAGAAATTTTTTTAATCAATTAATAGAATTTAACTGTATTTAATTACAACTCGTTTTAAAAGAGTGGGTATACCATGAAATAAGCATTGATTATTATTACATCGGTTCTGTCAGCCGTGCTGATATGCGTGCTAAGGGCGATTTCCTGTATTTTACCCGCAGAAAACACACGGAAACCGTTTTGTACGATATAACCGAGAGGGATAAGGATAACGGCTTGTATAAGTTAAATATGAAAACAGGGGAAACCGATAAACTTTCGGATATTTGTAATTTTACCGACATAATTGCGACTGATAATTATTTGTATTGCTGTAAGATAAAGTATCTGATTCCCGATAACGCGTTTAAGCTTGATTTAAAAATCGGCGCCGAATTAATGCAGTTTGATATAAAATAAACGAAAATAAATTAAGCGATTACATATTTTATTTAAGTCGGTTTTAGGGGCGTATTTGTTACGACAGCATTGTCTTAAAGTGTTAATTTCTCAGTTTAAGAAACACTGTAATACTTGATGATTATATATCAGGCTATGTAAACCTATGCCTTGCAGTCCGATAATTTATAATAATTTGTATATAAAAGAGGTGGATAGCTTTATGAAGATAAAACGATATATGAAAATATTTGTTATTATTGGTTCTGTATCTTGCCTGATATTATTATGTTTGTTCATATTCGTTAATATTGCTTATACTTCTTTTGATATGAAGTATGATGACGATAATTCATTTTACGGAAGTAATGATTATTATCATTATGGTAATTTTGATACGACTTATAATGATAATTATTTATCGTTTTATGACTCAGTATTTTATGCAAGAGATTTTAACGGAACAAAAATCACAAAATTTACCCCCGACAGCAAAACCTCGTTTAAAGTACCAAAAGACGCCTGCATAACGGATAACAGAATTTTTTATATAACAGACGGTGATTTATTTTGTGAGGATATTGAAACTTCCGAGAAGCAGTTAATTGACAGTAATTGCGACTTATTTGTTCTTAATAATAAAGCAATAGTCTACACAAAAGGTAATACAATATTTGCAAAACACATAAGCAATTTTAAAAATATTGGTACAATTACGGCTGAAAATGACATTTACTATTTTAATATATCGGACAACAGCATATATGTTGTGGAACAAATATATGGAGAGTCGGATATTTTACTTCCCGATATTGATAATGAAAAATTAAATGCGTTTTCCTACATACAGGAATACACATTTCTCAAATATGATATAAAAAATATGAGGCTTGTTAACAGCGATACTAAAAAGTTAGACAGCACTATAAGTGATATTACAATATGTAATGATGTATTTGTTTTTTATGAGCCTTTTGAGCAAATAATTTACAGCGTTGATTTAAGAGAGAACGCTTTATCACCTTCGATACAGCATCAGCACGACGATATAAAAGATATAACCTCAAATAGCCAAAAAGTCTTTTTTATATCTGAAAAAACCGAATCGGAAATCATCAGGAAAACAGTTGATTGCGAAACGAACGGCTTGTGGGAGCTTGATGTAACAAGCGGAGAATTAAGGAAAGTATCGGAAAAATGCGATTTTGACTATATTTTGGCAACAGAAAATTATGTTTACTGTTACAGACTGAAATACTATCTGCCGCGAGGTGTAGCAAATTCTTGGGTAAAAGGCTTTGAAATAGAGCAAATTCCCGTTTCCGTAAGGGACTGAATAAATTATCCTTTGCAAAATCGGCATATTAAGGGGAGAGACTTTGAAAAAAATATTCTGTTTGATTTTATCTTTATCTTTAACAATATCATTTTGCGTTATGCTGTCATCCTGCGGAGAAAAGGACTATTCAGATTACAAAAACGAGGACGGCTACGAAGAGTACATAAGCTATTGCGACAAGGGCAGTAAATACGCAAATTACTTTTCTGTTCCCGAAAGCATAGTTGAAAATAAAAAAGCGTTTGAATATTACAATAACAATATCAGACAATGCGGAGATTTTATGGTAACCGACTATTCAGACGGAGTATGTATAAACGATTTTATTGCCACGGCTGATGAAGAAAACGGCGATGACGGTGAAATAATTATTCCCGAAACACTTGACGGAAAAAAGGTGATTGCTATCGGTGCATATTGCTATAATAAAATGGGCAGTACCGAAGAAGATGTTTATAACAAATTTCGTGGAGCTTTTGATAGTGAGGGTGTGGGTTTTGACTTAAAGCTGGTATTGCCGTCAGGATTGAAATATATAGGTCGTTTATCGACAGACCAAACAGGAACCGATTATGTTATTGAAGGCTGTATAGAATTTTCCGTTGATGAGAACAATCCCTATTACAAGAGCAAAGACGGTAATCTTTACACAAAGGATATGAAAACATTACTGTATTTATCCGACAAAACAAGACCTAATATCAGCGTTTCGGAAAAGACTGAAATATTCGCACCGATAAACGGAGTTTTCGGTAATTGGGCAGAAACAATCACGCTCGGAAAGAACATCACGGTAATTGACAGCGAATATTATTACGAGGACTCAGAAGCGTACACCGCCTGTCCCTATACCGTCAAAGGCTATAAGGGTACAGCGGCGGAAAAATGGGCGGCTGAAAACGAAATCAACTTTGAATCGCTCGGCTGAAAGGCTGTTAATAGTTATTTAACTTTAAAATTAAACTTAAAATAAAATCAGCTTAAACCGCAATTTGTGTTTTACCTCTAAAAGTCGAGTGCCTCGACACGCAGTTCGGGCAGAGAGGTCAATATTATCAAATCTTCTCTGCCCGACCGTTTTCGGACGGTTTCCAATAAAGCAAAAAAACATTGCCGACTGTAAAAGCCGACAATGCCTTTGTTTATGTTATTATCAGTTTTAGAATAATGCCTCGTAATCTCTGAGCCTGAAAATGTATAAAGCCAATTTCAAGCAGTAAGGATTTACTTAAAATACATATAAAGCTGGCATTTTAGCGTGCCGTTGTACAGTTTTCGCCTTTTGTCCGCTCTGCGGCCGAATATTTTTTCAAAATCGTCGTCGGGCGTTATTATTGTGTAGCTTTTGCCTTTTGAGCGCACAAACTTTTCTCCCATAACCCTGTACAATTCCTCGGCGGCTTTAATATCGAGCAGTCTTTCGCCGTACGGGGGATTGGTTATAACCGTTTGATACCCGTCAGATAACTCAAAATCTCTTAAATCACGTCTGAAAAATTTGATTTTATCACCCACGCCCGCAAGCTCTGCGTTGTGCTTTGCAACCTCAAGCGCCGAATTGTCAATATCCGAGCCCGCGGCAAAAAACTCCGCGTCCGTCCGTATTTTTGACTTTGCAAGCTGTCTTTCATCTTCAAAATATTTTTCGGGAATACAGCCCCATTTTTCGCAGGCAAGGTATCTTTTCAGTCCCGGAGCGATGTTCATCGCTTTCATTGCCGCTTCAATCAGTATTGTGCCGCTTCCGCACATCGGGTCAGATACAAAGTGATTCGGCCTTACCCGTGCAAGCTCCGCCATGGCGGCGGCAAGCGTTTCCTTTATCGGGGCTTCGTTTGACTGCGCTCTGTAACCCCGCTTGTGAAGTCCCGCACCCGAGGTGTCAAGCATTATGCTTACCCTGTCGTTTAATATCAAAAACTGTATTTGATGAACGGGTCCCGTTTCCTCAAACCACGACAGCATATATTTTTGCGAAAGTCTTGTGACCGCCGCTTTTTTGATGATTTTCTGGCAGTCGGGTATGCTCGCGAGCTTTGAGTTAAGACACCTGCCCTTTACGGGAAAGGTGTCCGACGCCGTGATAAACGCCTCCCATTCAATGTTTTTAACATTTTCAAATAACTCCTCAAAGGTGCGTGCTTCAAATTCGGCAAGCAGAATTTGTATTCGCTCAGCGTACCGTGAGTTTATGTTTGCCTTTGCCAATGCGGAAAAATCACCGCTGAACAAAACCCTTCCGTTTTCAGCTCTTACATTTTCAAGACCCAGATATTTAAGTTCGTTTGCGCAAATTCCCTCAAGCCCGAAAATGCACGGGGCGGAAAAATTAAGATTCATATTACCTCCGAGCAGGGCACGCCCCGCAAAATATAATTTGTAAAACTCTGATTATTTTCAATAACAGAGGGTATCGGAAAACCGATACCCTCAAAACTAAGCTTTGTATTAATCTCAGTCGGCCGACGGCTCAAGCAAACCGTAGTTTCCGTCCGCACGTCTGTAAACAACATTGACATCGTCCGTTTCTGCGTTGATAAACATAAAGAAATTATGATTTACCATATTCATCTCAAGAATAGCCTCATCAACGCTTATGGGTTTAATGATGACCTGCTTCTTGCGCACTACCTGAAAATCGTCGTCCTGCGCTTCGCCGTCGTCAAAATTAGCGGCAATAAAATCGGAAATGCTCTCGGACTTTATCTTCTTTTCAAGTCTTGTCTTATTCTTGCGAATCTGCCTCATAAGTATATCGACAACCTTGTCAAGAGCGTCGTTCATCTCGTCCATGGTGCTTTCGGCACGGTATACCATACCGTTGTCCCTGACGGTAACTTCGACTGTCTGGCGGTTTTTTTCAAGGGTGACAACCACATTCACAGCAGCGTCGTCCGAAAAAAGCCTTTCAAATTTAAGAAGCTTTTTTTCCGCTCTTTGTTTAAAGTTATCTCTCAGATTAACCTTTCTTGCTGTATAGGTGATTTTCATAATCATGCCTCCCTGTTATATTAAATTTTAAGCGCAACTGTAATTGCGCCGGTAAAACAATTATCTTCTGCCGTTGCCGTTGCCTCTTCGGCTGTAACCGCGGCTTTCGCCTCCGCGCTTGAGGTCGGATATTTTGTCCTCGCTTGTCTGCTTGAATTTTGACATCATATCCTCAAAAGATGCGGGAGCGCTTTTTTGCGAGCTTTGCCATTCATACGCTCCCGGTGAAGTAACCGGGGGAGCAGGTTTGTAGGGCTGACGCTGTCTGTGCGGTTTTTGGGTTTTAGTCTGCTGCTGTTCCTTGGGCAGAGCCTGCTTTATAGATAGGCTTATCTTGCCGTCGTTTAACGCAAGAACCTTCACCTTAACAGTTTGTCCGAGTTTAACATAATCGCTGATTTCATTGATAAAAGTAGGCGCAACCTCCGAAATGTGAACCATACCGGTTTTAGAATCCGGCAAATCGACAAAAGCGCCGAACTTTGTAATTCCCGAAACCTTGCCTTCCAAAACCATTCCGACTTCAATACCCATAAAATTTTATTACCCCTTAAAAATATTCTACCCGATAAATTTAATCTCCCGCTACATTAATAAAAATTCTTTCGCCCTCGCTTATGTAGCCGAGATCTTCTTTGGCGATTTTTTCGATATACTCGGAAAGCTCATCGCCTTTATAACCCTGCACCTTTTCAAGGTACTGAGTTTGAATTTCAATAACGTTGATCTGCTGCTGCAATTCAAGCAGCTCAGCCTTCTTGTCGGAAATCTGAACGCTTTGGTTTATAATCGTGATAACAGCGTAAAACGCAAACCCTATAATTGCAAGATACAGCAGAATATGGCGGCCCTTTTTCTTTTTTTCGGGCTTAATTTCCTTTATATCCGCGCCCAAAGCTTCTTCTTCGACCCGACGGCTTTTTGACTGCGCATTTTTGTCTTTCATTGCTATCAATAACCTTTTTGTCCTTTGCTTTTTCGCTTGACTTGTTTGTATATGTACTTCGTTTGCTAATATTATACAATATATTGCGTGCTTTTTTCAATAGCTTTTCTGTAATTTTTTTTAATTTATTGTGAATATTAAGCGATATTTTTCTGAAAAAAATAATCACGGGGCAGTAAATTTTTGCCGCAAGCCGTCCGACCGTAAATTTAAAAGCCGAAAATCCCGCGGCGCATCCGATTATAACATATATTCTCACATATCCCTGTAAAAACGCCGCCGAAAATAAAAACAGGCACACGGATGCGCTGAGCATAAAAAATATATCGTAAACAACGGTCGCCGCTTTCCCCGCGTTAAACAACATTCTCAAAAACCTCAGGCACTCATAAAACGCACCGAAGCAAAGCCCCAGCACAAGTGAATATAAAAATGCCGTTGTCTGCTGCGCAAATGTAAGTTCCACAAAAACACCCTGTCATCTGAATAATCTTGAAAGTTTTGACTGCGACACTTCGCTTCCGATATACTGCATAGCGTTAATTTTTCCGTCAACACAAACATCGCCCGTCTCAAGGTTGAGCTTGTCGATATGCAGTTTTTCACCCTTTATAATCAGGGTGCCGCACGTTGTTTTTGCCGAAACCGTTTCTTCGTTAAATCCGCTCACATCTTCAATTCCGCTCATAACAAGTTTTCCTCTGTTGTCAAGCATAAGTGTGTGTTTTCTCGGCTTTTGCGTTTCGCTCATCATATTTTCCTCCGTTTAAATATTTTAAATATATTTTAATTTATACTGTAATTACAATAAAATTATGCAATTATTGATGTGCCGCATTTTATTTAACCTTGTACTTTTCAATTCGTTTTAAAAGCTGAGATATGCTTTCGCCGTTATCCCTGCGGTATCTTCCGAGTTCAAACAGGCTTTCTTTTTCTCTCGTTATTGTATTCGGCTTTTCCGTGCAGGTGAGGGTGCAGACAAATCCGAGTTTTCGCACCGTCTGCTCGGTTATCTTGCTTTTTGCACCGAACGGATAAACAAAGCATTGCGCCCTTTTGCCCGTTATGCTTTCAATGTAGTCCTGAGCTTTGTTTATGTCATCTGTAATCTCATTTACATATTCCTCCTCGTTTTCGTTCGGCTTAATATTTACACCCTTTCTCGGCGCGAGCGAATGCATTGCGTATGAGTGGTTTTGCAATTCAAATACTCCGCTTTTATACATCTCTTCAAGTTCGTTTTTGCCGGCTATTCCGTATGTTACGGAAATCTCCCCCGACTTTGTGTACTTTTCGCTTTCGCCCGCAATTGGGGAGAGAACGCCTTTAAATCCGTACTTTTTTAAAAGAGGATAGGCGTAGTAATAGTTGTTGTAGTAGCCGTCGTCAAATGTAAGCATTACGCATTTTGCGGGCAGATTTTTTCCGTAAAATACATAATTTATCAAATCCTCAACAACAACGGAAGTGTATCCGTTCTCTTTTAAATATTTTAAATCGTTTTCCAAAAGCGCGGGCGGCAGCGTATAGTCGTTTTTCATATTTTCGTCCTTTAATATACTGTGATACATAAGTACGGTAAGCGGTACGCAGTCCGTGTCCTCTGATTTTTCACCGCCGCTTGCCCCCGCAAAAAATACAAAAGCCGTAGCAAGCAGAAATACCGCCGCCGCAAGCGTATAGAATATTTTGTATTTTAAATTTCCAAGCAAAAAACCACTCCAATTTAAAAAAATTACTAAAAATTCTAAAAAAGAAATATAAAATCAATACCGTGTGTTAATATGTACTCAAAGATGATAATGATTACTGATTTTACAGAGGAAACTATGGCTAAACGAAATTTCAGTTCAAAGCGCAAGGCTATATACGAGGCTTTGTGTTCAACGGATACTCATCCGAGCGCCCGCCGGATATATGAAAAGCTAAAGCCCGACATCCCCGATTTAAGTTTGGGTACTGTTTACAGAAACATAGCCTTGTTCAAGCAAGAGGGAAAGGCGCAGGTAATTTGCAGTCTTAACAGCGAGGAGCGTTTCGACGCAGATGTAAAACCACACCCTCATTTTATTTGCACTTGCTGCAACGGAGTTTTCGACATAGAAAGCAACGACTGCGACTCAGGTATTGCGTCAGAGCTTTCCGAAAAAGGATTTTCTGTGGAGAGCAGATATATCCTCTATTACGGAATATGCCCTGATTGTAAAAATAAAAATATACAATAATATTTTATTACAAAGGAGAAAAAATTATGAAATGGTATTGCACAGTATGCGGATATGTTCACGAAGGACCCACAGCACCCGAGGCTTGCCCGGTATGTAAGGCTCCTGCCGAAAAGTTTAAGCCGATGGACGAAGAGGCTTCATTTGCAACAGTTCACGAGGTTGGCGTAGCGCAGGGCGTAAGCGAGGATATTCTCAAGGATTTGAGAGCTAACTTTGAGGGCGAGTGCAGCGAGGTTGGTATGTATCTTGCAATGGCAAGAGTAGCCGACAGAGAGGGTTATCCCGAAGTTTCGGCCGCATTCACAAAGTATGCTTTTGAAGAGGCAGAGCACGCAGCTAAGTTTGCAGAGCTTCTCGGCGAGGTTCTCACAGACAGCACAAAGAAGAACCTCCAGATGCGTGTAGACGCTGAAACAGGCGCATGCGAGGGTAAGTTTGACCTTGCTAAGAGAGCAAAGGCTCAGAACCTCGACGCTATCCACGACACAGTTCACGAGATGGCAAAGGACGAGGCTCGTCACGGCGCAGGCTTCAGAGGTCTTTTGAACAGATATTTTAAGTAATTTGACAGATACAATTTAAGCCAAATTTTGAGGAAACAGTAAATTGCTGTTTCCTCTTTTTTTGTAATTTCTCATTGCAGTACTATACATTATTATTAAAATATGACATATATTGACAATATTTGATTTATATGTTAAAGTATTATATGAAATATCATAAAACATTAGTGTGCTGCATTTTAAAGTTAATAAGAATTTAATCGGCTTTTTGACGGCAGGCATTTTGCCGTTATAAAAATTATATACTCAGCCTCAAAGCAGAATTTTCAGTAATGCAAAATAAAAATTATCCTATCCGTTAAAATGTATTACATTTGCTTCTGTCTGTAAAAATTACAAGATTATCAGTAAAGAGGTGAAACATATATGTATTGTAAAAACTGCGGACAACAAATTGATGACAGGTCTTATTTCTGCCCTTACTGCAAAACTGATACCCGTGATACTTACGTCACAAATGACGCACCGAGTACGGGATTTGCAGTTTTGGGATTTTTTATACCGATTGTCGGGTTGATACTTTATCTTGTTTATGAAAACAAACAGCCTATGCGTGCTAAATCGGCGGGTAAAGGCGCACTTATCGGGTTTATTGTTCAAGTTGTTGCGGCTGTTGTGATTTCTGTAATGACTGTAACGGGAATGTTTTTATTTTTTTATAATTATACAAATATGGTTAATTCATATTATGTTGCCTTTAATACCTTGATGTTTTAAGAGCAGGCTGACGAAAATATTTTGGGAAAATATGCCGATGTAACTTTTGGCGAATTTGAAATTATAATGAAGAGTATTATTATGATACTTCTCTTGATGTTACGGTCAAGAACATATCGGATAAGCAATACACATTTGTTGTGACTGTTGAAGCGGTTGACGAAAACGGCGCAAGGATTGAAAATGACGAAATATTTGCATACAGGTTAAATGCAGGGCAATCCGAAATATTAACGGCATTTGAATTTATAGATGAATATAAAATCTACTCCTTTAAAAATGCTTCTTTTAATGTACTTTATATTCAATACTTTGAATATTAAAAAAATATTATAAAACAAACGCAAACAAATTTAAGTTCAATAACAACTGCATTGTATCACCTTTTATTTTACAAAGTAAAAGCAGAGTTAAAGCATAACGCTTTTCTCTGCTTTTTGTTTTTTTGCAATGATTTGAGTGCTTGATAAAATTTGATACTGCAATTGTGTTTAAGAAAATAAAAAATTATTTAAATAAAAAATAAAATTTGCATATTTATATGCAATTTTTCGGAAATCGGGAGGTGTAAGTGAAAGGAGAATTTAAAAAATGATAAATTTTAAATCGACACTCCGCCCGCAAGGCAAATATAAAAGGAGGGCGGTGTACATAAATGCCTGAAAAATCAACATTTATAAAGCTGAACAGAAAAATTCTGAAATGGCGCTGGTATCACGACCCGAATACCTTTCGGCTCTTTGTCCATATCATCTTAAAGGCAAATGTAACGGACCGTGACTTTGAAAAAATTACCGTAAAGAGGGGTCAGCTTGTGACAAGCATAGCGCATTTGTCGGAGGATTTAAAAATCTCCCAAAAGTCCGTGAGGACAGCCCTCAGCCATTTAAAATCGACAGGCGAGCTTACGGTCAGAGCAACCTCGAAATACTCGGTTATAACCGTAAATAAGTATGACGAATATCAAAAGCCGTCGAACATTCGGACAGACAACGGGCAGGCAGTCGGCAAAGATGGGGCAGACGAGGGGCAGCAATATAAGAATGATAAAGAATGTAAAAGAATGATAAAGAATGATAGAGGGGACGCGCTCCCGCCTCTCGGACAGTTTAAAAATGTTATTCTGACTCAGGCAGAGCTTGATGAGCTTATGCAAAAATACCCGCTAATGTACGACAAAAAGCTTGAACACCTCTCAAGCTATCTTGAAATTACGGGCAAGCAGTACAAAAATCATTATGCCGTTCTGCTCAGCTGGCTTAAAGACGATAAAACAGCGCATAGAGAAAAGGTCAGGACAGCCTCATATGACATTGACGAGCTTGATAAAATCAATCCGCTTGACGGCTTTTAGCGCATAAAAATATTAGCTGCAAAGCAGATACAAATATTTAAGACAGACAAAAGACAGACAAAAAAAGCGGCATTTTGACGATTATTACAGGGTTTTCTCCGGTATAACCTTATAATCAGCGGCAGGATAGTTATGATACTGCCCGGAGTTTGTGGAGTATGCACAATTATTGTCTGCACGTCAAACAGCGAAAGCGATAAAAGGTCAACGGGTGACGCATCAGTCACTGTTTAAAAAGAGCCGGCGCCATATAAGGCAAATAAGGCGCAAAGTTTTTGCCGCTTTTTTGCGCCTTTAAGGCTTCGTCACAATGCACATAAATTTTTGCAAAAATTTTACAGCTCGATTTATTGCTTTTGGAACAAATATTCATAATTAGAATTAAAATACAGGATATAATATGTTAAAATTATAAAAATAAAATGCAATGAATATGTAATCGGTTAGGAGGCATTTTAATTGCTTTTTAGAAAAATTATTACGGGAGTAACGGTGATTATGATGATTTGCGGAATGTGCATGGCAGACGCTTCTGCCGCAAACGATAAAAAAACGGACTATCAGGCTTATGCCGCTTCACTCGATAAAACGACATACAGCGGCTCGGATCTCGGTGCGACTTACAGCAAAAAACAAACAGTATTCAAGGTTTGGTCGCCCAAGGCTTCAAGCGTAAAGGTGAATATCTACGAGCACGGAAGCGACGATGAGGGAGACGCAGGCTCGCTTGAGTCGAAGGCTCTCACGCTTGACAAAAAAACGGGCGTCTGGTCGTGCAAAATGAGCGGAGATTTAAAGGGCAAGTATTATACCTACACAATCAAGCACGGCAAAACCGAAAATGAAACCTACGACATTTACGCAAAGGCGTGCGGCGTAAACGGCAAACGCTCAATGATTGTCGATTTGTCACAAACCGACCCCGAGGGCTGGGAAAACGACAGGCACATATTGGTTGAAAATCAAACGGACGCGACCGTCTGGGAGGTGTCCGTCGCCGATTTTTCTTCCTCCGAATCAAGCGGAGTTACCGAGGATCACAGGGGCAAATTCCTCGCCTTTACCGAGGAGGGCACAACGGTTGACTCGGTGCAGGGAGGCACTTCGACCTGTATTGATTACCTCAAAAAGCTCGGCGTAAAATATGTGCAGATTATGCCGTTTTACGACTTCGGCTCGGTTGACGAGAGCAAGGATATAAACAAGCAGTACAACTGGGGCTATGACCCCGTAAACTACAACTGCCCCGAGGGCTCGTACTCCACAGACCCCTACAACGGAGAGGTCAGAATAAACGAGTGCAAGCAGATGATACAGGCGCTTCACAGCGCAGGCATCGGCGTTATTATGGATGTGGTGTACAATCACACATACTCAACCGATTCCGCATTCCAGGACACCGTGCCTAACTACTATTACAGAATGAACTCCGACGGCACGTTTTCTAACGGCTCGGGCTGCAGCAACGACACGGCATCCGAGCACAAGATGTTCCGTAAATATATGATAGATTCCGTAACCTACTGGGCAGAGGAATATCATATCGACGGCTTCCGCTTCGACCTTATGGGACTGCACGATGTCGAAACGATGAACAGCATCAGAAAAGCGCTTGACAACCTGTATGAGGACGGAAGCGGCAAAAGAATCATAATGTACGGCGAGGCGTGGGATATGCCGACACAGTGCGACGAGGGTACTGCTATGGCAAATCAGAAAAACTTAAAGAAGCTTGATGACCGTATAGGCGCATTTGACGACACGATCCGAGACGCAATCAAGGGAAGCACGGGCGGCACAGACAAGGGCTTTGTTCAGAGCGGCTCGTCCCGCGCGGCGCTGAAAATAGGAATTGCGGGTCAGTCAAACACCACAACGGGCTGGGCAAATGTCCCCACCCAGTGCGTGACCTATGCTTCCTGCCACGACAACCTCTGCCTTTACGACAAGCTTGTCGATTCCGTGTACGGACGTGACAGCGAGTACCGCAAGCGTTATGAGAACCTTGTGAGTATGAACAAGCTCTCCGCCGCCATTGTTATGACATCGCAGGGCATACCCTTTATGCTGTCGGGCGAGGAGTTTGCAAGAAGCAAGGACGGCGATGAAAATTCCTATGCGTCAAGCAGGGAAGAAAATATGATAGACTGGACAAATTTAAACGAGTTCAGCGACATTGTCGAGTATTACAGAGGCCTTATGAAAATCCGTGAGAATTTCAGCGCTTTTTCCGACCCGACGGCAAAAACCGCCAACAGCCTTGTAAGTATTGAGGACGCCCCTGCGGGAGTAACGGGCTATACCGTGGAAAACGGCGCAGAGGGCGAGTGGAGCAAGGTGTGCGTTGTGTTCAACGGCGGAGAAGATGAGCAGAGCGTTAAAATCGGAGGCGAATGGGTAAGGATTGCCGACGAAGAAACGGCGGGACTGAGAAATCTCGGCGAAGTAAGCGGCACGGTTAAGCTGAAGGCTCATTCGGCGGCGGTTTTGGTTGATAAAAAGAGCTATGACTCTTTGCAAATTTCCGATGACGAGGGTGCGGTAGTAATCAGCTACTACGACAGCAAGACAAAGGAGCTTTTAAAGAAGCAGACGGTAACGGGCGAGCTCGGCACGGGCTACGATGTTATGGACTGCGCAAATTCCCTGAACTATGATATTAAGGAATCAAAGGGCGACATCACGGGCGTTTTTGAAAATGACGTAAAATACGCAAGCGTGTATGTAGAAGAGTTTGAGGGGGAAATGGCAAAGGTTGTTTTTCAGTTTGTAGACGACGTAAACAACACGGAGCTTGCCGATTCCTATGTTATCCGCAACAGGGTAGGCGAGCAGTATTTTACCCCCGAAATACCGTCGATAGAAAATTACAGCCTTGTGCTTGACAAACTTCCCGACAACGGCGCAGGCAAGCTGAAATCGGGCGAAACGGTTGTTACTTACAGGTACACGAGGGTAACGGACGATACCGACAAATCTGTCTGCGTGGTAAATGCTATCTATATGAACGACAAGGGAGAAATTATAGAAACAAAGACATACAAGGGCAAGGAGGGCGAAGGCTACTACGCCCCGCAAAACGAATATGAGGAGATGAACCTGATTGAGATTCCCGAAAACTCGTCGGGTACATTTGTAAAGGGCGAAACCAATATCATCTTCAAATATTCCACCGTGCCGAATGTCCTTGAGGATATTTTGGGGTATGTTTATCTGGGCACAGCCTTAATTCTCATACTTTGCATAGCGTCGGCGGCTTATTCCCGATTCAATTACATTAAGCGCTTCAGAGAAAATATGGATGTAGAAGAATAAGTGACGGGTAGTTATTTCCGTTTTGCGGAATGTATTATAAATTTATTAAGGAGGAATATATCTATGAGAACTACAAAGAAGCTGTTGTCAGCGGTTCTTGCGGTTTGTATGCTTGCCTCTGCAAGCGTTGTGTCGGGATTTGCGGCCGTTACGGATACAGAACCTGTTTCTGCCGATGTAATAGCCGATTCCGTCTACACTCAGGCGTGCGAAGAAATCGACAGCAAGTACGCTTACACAAAGGGCGATTTGGGTGCGTCCTACTCGCCCGAAAGCACGACCTTCAAGGTTTGGTCACCAACCGCAACCGAGGTGTCGCTCAACCTTTACAAAACAGGTTCCGATACCGAAGAGGGTGCGCAGGACCTCGGCACCTATCCGCTTGAAAAGCTGATGGACGGCGAAAACTGGACGGGCGTATGGGCGGTAACCGTTGAGGGCGACCTCAAAAATCAGTATTACACATACACCGTAACTGCTCAAAACCCCACGGGAACAAAGACGACGACAAAGGAAACACAGGATGTTTACTCCGTTGCAACAGGCGTAAACGGCAAGCGTTCAATGGTGTGTGACCTTGACTCAACAGACCCCGAGGGCTGGGAAAACGACGCTCACGTTCTTTTGGACGAGTCAACCGACTCATCTGTTTGGGAGCTTCACATCAAGGACTTTTCCTATGACCCCGCATCGGGCGTATCTGAGGAAAACAGAGGAAAATACCTTGCGTTTACCGAAACGGGCACTACCCTAAACGGTGAGGGCAATGTATCTACCTGTATTGATTACCTCAAGGAGCTTGGAGTAACCACAGTACAGATAAATCCTTTCTATGATTTTCAGTCAATCAACGAGGCAGGAACCGACTCTCAGTTTAACTGGGGCTACGATCCTCAAAACTACAACGTCCCCGAGGGCTCGTATTCTTCAAATCCGTATGACGGAAATGTAAGAATCAAAGAGTGCAAAGAGATGATAAAGGCTCTCCACGACGCAGGTATCTCGGTAGTTATGGATGTAGTTTACAACCATACATATTCAACCGATTCCTGTTTTAACGCAACCGTACCCAACTATTATTACAGAATGACAAAGGCGGGCGGATTCTCAAACGGCTCCGGCTGCGGCAACGACTGCGCAACAGAGCGAGCAATGTTCAGAGATTATATGATTCAGTCCGTGCTCTACTGGGTTAACGAGTACCATGTTGACGGCTTCCGTTTTGACCTTATGGGACTTTTGGATGTTGAAACAATGAATTTGCTCAGAGACGCTCTCGACGAGGTTGACCCCAGAATAACAACATGGGGCGAGGGCTGGACAGCAGGCGATTCATATCACCCCACAAACACCTGCTCGGGAACAAAGTTCTACGGCGCAACACAGGCCAACGCTTCAAAGCTCAACGACAGAGTGGCTCTCTTTAACGACGCTATCCGCGACGGCATAAAGGGCGGCTGTATGAATATCGCAAACCAGGGCTTTATCCAGGGCGTTACATCTTCGGCACCGAGCATCAGATACGGCGTAAGAGCAAACTCGGCGGCAAGAAACAACTGGCTTGCAAACGCTCCTTCACAGTGCGTTACATACGCAGCCTGCCACGATAACGCAACTCTTTACGACCAGATACTCGGCTCAACAGCTCTTGCAGATTACGGTCAGAGAGAAGCTACGGCAGTTAAGATGAATAAACTTGCGGGCGCAATCGTTTATTCTTCACAGGGTATTTCCTTTATGCTTGCGGGCGAAGAGATGTGCCGCAGCAAGGACGGCGATACAAACAGCTACAAGTCAGCGGCTACGCTTAATATGATAAAGTGGCAGAATGTTGTTGACTACGCCGACGTAGTATCCTACTACAAGGGCGTTATGCAGATTAAGTCCAATTTCAGCCCGCTCACCTGTATGGATAAGACATACGAGGACGCATTTGTGTTTACAGACGCAATGAAAGCATACACAAATCAGATTTCCTACACAATTTCAAACGACACTCCCGGCGAGTGGAGCAAGATGGCGTTCCTTTTCAACTCCGCCGCAACTGACGCAGAGGTTACTCTTGCCGACACCTCAGTAACAGACTGGGTAATCATCGCAAACGGCGAAACGGCAGGTCTTGACAGCCTCGGCGAGGTTACCGGCTCAACATTTACCGTTCCCGCATATTCGGCAGTTATCGCCGTTGACAAGGCAAGCTATGAGTCGGCAGGTATCAAGTCGGATATGGGCAAGGTAGTTGTAAACTATGTTTACGAGTCAAACGGAGAAAAGATCGACGATTCCGTAGTATTGCAGGGCACAATCGGCACAGGATACCAGACAGTTCCCAGCGCATCAATCGACGACACATATGAGCTTGACTATGTTGAGGGTAATTCGACAGGCAAATTCAGCGAAACTCCTGCCGAGGTAACATACTACTATAAGGACTATGTTCCCGAATCCGTGCTTAACGCAGATTTTAACGGCGACGGAGTAATAAACATTATGGATGTCACCGCAATGCAGAAGTACCTTGTAAAAGACCTTGAGTTCACACCCGCTCAGGTAGAGGCGTTTGACCTTGACTATGACGGAAACCGCGGAATTGCCGATGCTACAATGCTTTCAAAATATCTTGCGGGCTTCCGTGTGGCTGAAGGAACGGTCGTTGTAAACCACTACTACCTGGACGAAAACGGTGTTGAGCAGAAGCTTACGGCTTCCGAAACAATAACGGGTCGGGTAGGTTCCGATTACACCACATCGGATTTCAAGGTAGTAGGATATGCCGCAGACCAAAACGATCTTCCCGAAAATGCGTCTGGCAAGATAGCTTACGGCAAAGCGCTCGAGGTAAATTATCACTACGTTGCTTCAAGCCTCGACATTAAACTTCACCTCAAGCACAGCGGCTCGCTCACATGGGCTCCCACGCTTTGGATCTGGGGTTCCGACCTCAACGGCGTTGACAAGGGCAACTACACCCCCGACGACTCCGCTGTTTGGCCGGGTGTTAAGGCAACCGACGACGACGGCGACGGCTGGTACGAATACAACTTCACTTACAGGGGCGCAGGCACATACAATGTAATCGTTTCAAACAACAGCTCCACTCAGACAATAGACTACAAGGGCTTTGTAGATAACGAGATGTGGATCGTCATCGACGACACTAAGATTTCATCGGGAGAATATCTCACATTCTATACGGATAATCCCGAAACTAATCCCGACGCTCCCATAGCTAATCAGATAGTAATCGAATAATAAAAACATCAAGGCGGGGCTGATTTTTCAGCCCTGCTTTTTTGTTTTCAAAAAACCGCCTGAAAACGGTCGGGCATAGACGATTTGAAAATATCAACCTGTCTGCCCGAAATGGGTGTCGAGGCACTCGACTTGTTGCATTTTAGTAAACTGCCTGAAAACGGTCGGGCATATGAAATTTGAAAATATCAACCTGTCTGCCCGAAATGGGTGTCGAGG
>CALYBP010000029.1 GCA_944415425.1 uncultured Ruminococcus sp.
AAAAATGTGGAAAATAGACAAAACAAATGCCGCCATAAAACAAATTCTTGCTTATCAGGCGGCATTGCGTTATAATTCAAACTCATTTAAAAACAGGCATATATTGTTTTCGGTTAAGGGCGTATTCGGTACAAATCGGTATTTGCTCAAAATCCGCTACGAGCGAATTTGGTTTTTTAATGCAGTCATCCTGCTGCATGGGAACAAAAAATATATTTTTTGTATTCATAAGTCTGCCGATGTTTTGCGCCGAGGCGCCGAGTGCGTCGTTTGTGGCAACACAGAGCAGTACGGGCCTTTGCGTTCTCAGGTGTGATTTTGCCGCCATAGTAACCGAAGTATCGGTTACTCCAAGCGACAGTTTCGCAAGCGTATTGCCCGTGCAGGGTGCAATAAGCAAAAGATCAAACATTTTTTTAGGGCCTATCGGCTCCGCTTCAACGACAGTGTGCAGAACCCGCTCGCCCGTGATTGATTCGGCTTTTTTTACCATTTCCTCTGCTTTTCCGAATCTGGTGTCAGTTGAATAAGCGTTTTGTGACATAATGGGAATAACTTTATAGCCCGATTCAACTAACCTTTCCATCTGTAAAAAAGCTTTTGAAAAGGTGCAAAAGGAACCGCACATTGCAAATCCTATGGTCGCTTTTGTCACCTGTAAACCTCCTCTATAATATTGAATATTGTTGTTTTAATAATTTCTCCCGCTGTCTTAGGAGCGCATTTTCCGGGAAGCGACAATGCCCTGACAGCGTCAAGCTTAAAATTGCGGGCCGCTTCAAAATCAACTCCGCCCGGAGCCGAAGCGAGATCTATTATAAGAGTGTTCCTGTCAGTATTCATTAATAAATTCTTATCAAAAATCATTGCAGGCACAGTGTTAAATACTATGTCATAGCCTCTTGCGCTTTTCAGCCTGCGCGTGTCGGTTTTAGCGTAGCCCAAGGCGGAAATATACGCAAAATCTTTTTCATTTCTTGCGGCAACGGTAACCTTTGCCCCGAGGGCGTCAAGACTTCTTGCCAACAGCTTTCCGATTCTTCCGTATCCTACGACGAGACATCTGCTTTTCGCAATCGTTCCTTCAAATCGGTTCATAGCACATTCCAATGCGCCCTCCGCGGTGGGAAGTGCGTTTAGTACCGCAAACTCCTCTTTTGCCGCATAGTCATAAATACAGGCGTTTTCAAGCTGAGGATACGCCCGTATAAATTTATCTCTCATAGAAACAAAAACAGGCTTCTTCTTTAATTCGTCTATTTCTTCATCGCTTAGGATTACATTTTTATCCGAAAAAGGAGTATTAATACTGCGGTCGGTTCTAACGGAGGGAATAGGAAATATTACGGCGTCGCTTTCAAATATCGCAGTTTTTATGTCACAAATTGTAAGCGCACCGACGCTCGTAAGCTTTTCAAATCCGCCCAATATTACATCAAAGCAGCTATCAGAAATTGATTTTGCCAAAAACAACTGCCTTTTATCTCCGCCGACAATACCAAATACTTTTATTTTACTGTTGTTCATGATAACACCCGATTTTTTCGGCTTTTCGGCATATGCGCCGTCTGCTCTTTTATATCAACATAATATGCGTACTTGAATTAAGCGTGAATTATATATTTCCTTTATTTAAGTTAAATTATATGCAAAAAATCCCGATGCCGGAAAACAGCGGTTCGGCATCGGGGCATATAATCATAATATTTTACTGTTCGGGAATTACGGCAAAGAAAACTAAATCGTCATTGCTGTCATTTATAAGGCTGTGGGAGTGCCCCTTTGGACAGTAGTGACACATACCCTGCTCAATCTCTTGATATGCTCCGTCGTACAGAACCTTTCCTTTACCGCTCAAAATATATATTATCTCGCTGTTTGTTTCGTGAGTATGCATACCTATCGTTGCGCCGCTTTCAAGTACGCCGTGCAGCAGCTTGTTTGATTTATCGGAAAAAATTTTTGCGCAAAGTGATTTTTCTCCGCCCTTAAAGTTAGGTATGCGTTTTGCGCTTTGCTTGTTAAAATCAATAATCATAATAAGTACATTCCTTTCTGAACGTAATTTTAAAATTAAATCTATTCGTATTCAGTATTTTTGACAGTATGCCAATTAGCTAAGCATTCAATAATATAGGAAAACAGATAAAAACGGTATGATGTATTATTACGCTTAAATTTCTCAAAGTGTAATGTAGTACGGGCATATATCTTCATAGCTTCCGTCTTTTAAAAGGAAACCGTTTTTAATGGTTCCGAGCTTAATAAATCCAAGCTTTTCATACAAACGGCGGGCGGCGGTATTTGTTTTTACAACGGCATTAAACTGCAAAATTTTGAATCCGATTTGTTTTGCGGCATCAAGGCAGTCCTTTACAAGCAATTCACCGATGCCCTTACCTCTGTAATCATAATCTACCGCATAGCTTGCGTTTGCAATATGCCCGCATCTTCCCACATTATTTGGGTGAAGAATATACAGGCCGACGATTTTTCCGTTATCTGTATCTTCAGCTACGCCGCAGTATGTTTGAGAAACAAAAAAGGTTTTTCCGGTGCACTCGTCAAGCAACTCCGTCTGAGGAAAAGCATTTCCCTGCTTGACTATCTGATTCCATATTTCATTCATAACCCCAATATCGTCTTCGAGGTACTTTCTTACAGTAATATTCATAACAAAATCTCCCTTTCAATTATTTTATCATTTCATATTAGTTATTGCAACCGTATTTTGCTATGCATATATCGGATATTACGCCTTGATTATATTGAAATTTGCATTATAAAACAGCTTGAATAATACCCCGAATATTCTATAATAATATAAACAAAACCGCAAAAAACGAGGGATAAAATGTCTGAAAAAAAGAAATACACACTCGGAGAAGAAATTTCAAACTCAGTTTCACACGGCATAGGAGCAGGACTTTCCGTTGCCGGGACTGTTGTGTTAATAGTAGTGTCTGCTGTAAATTCAAACGCATGGGGCGTTGTAAGCTCGTGTATTTACGGGGCTTCTCTGATTATATTGTACACCATGTCAACGCTGTATCATTCAATCACAAACCAAAAAGCAAAGTCTTTTTTCAGGGTAATGGATCACAACACGATTTTTTTGCTTATTGCGGGAACATATACGCCGATAACGCTGTACTTTTTAAACGGAGCTATCGGATGGGTTTTGTTTGCCGTAGTGTGGGCAGCGGCAATAATCGGGATCGTGATGAATTCCGTAAACCTTGAAAAGGCAAGGATACCGTCTGTTTTTTGCTATGTAGCAATGGGTTGGGTTATTGTTATTGCCATAAGACCTCTTATGGCGTCTATGCCGAATATTTCGTTGTATTTGCTTGTGGCCGGGGGCGTGTTTTATACTCTCGGCATAGTATTTTACGCTGTAAAAAAAGTAAAGTATTTTCACTTTGTATGGCATATCTTTACGGTTGCGGGAAGTGTGCTGCACTACTTTGCCGTTCTGCTCGGTTTTGTAAATGTTTAGACGAAAATTCAGCTCTAAAATAATAAAAACTCTTAACTCTTATATGTGTGTTTGTGTGAAAATGAAAATTTTTAGTAAAAGTTCTTGATTTTATCGCTTTATTGTTCTAAAATAGGTATTGTATATTTAAGGAAAAGGAAGAATGTTATGCTGACACTTGATAAAATATATCATGCTTCATATGTTTTAAAAGATGTAATAAGACCTACTCCGCTTGTAAAAACAGAGGCAATTAGCGATAACTGCGAAATTTATCTGAAACCTGAAAATCTCCAGACAACAGGTTCATTTAAAATAAGGGGTTCGGGCTATAAAATTTCACAGCTTACGGACGAAGAAAAAAAAAGGGGAGTAATAGCCTGTTCCGCAGGCAACCATGCTCAGGGCGTTGCGCTCGCAGCAACGAAATACGGAATAAAGTCGCTTATCTGTCTGCCGGACGGAGCGCCTATTTCAAAGGTTGAGGCAACAAAAGGCTACGGTGCAGAGGTTTGTATGGTGCCCGGAGTGTATGACGATGCTTACAATGAGGCGTTAAGGCTAAGAGATGAAAAGAATTACACATTCATTCATCCGTTTGACGATGATAATGTTATAGCCGGTCAGGGCACTATCGGTCTTGAAATTTTGAGTGAAATGCCCGATGTTGACGCAGTTGTAGCCGCTATCGGCGGGGGCGGACTGATTTCAGGCGTTGCCTGCGCAATCAAGAGCCTCAATCCTAACATAAAGGTTTACGGAGTTCAGGCGGAGGGCGCACCTTCGATGTATGAGTCTATAAAACAGGGGAAAATCGTAAAACTTGATTCCGTATCAACCGTTGCCGACGGTATTCAGGTTAAAGAGCCGGGCGAGCATACATTTGAGTACATAAAAAAATATGTTGATGATATTGTTACGGTAAATGACGATGAAATTTCATCTGCAATCCTCAGACTCATAGAAACTCAAAAGATGATTGCGGAGGGCGCCGGAGCAGCGGCTCTTGCGGCAGTTATGTTTGACAAGCTTCCCGTAAAGGGCAAAAAAGTTGTCTGCATTGTTTCGGGCGGTAATATTGATGTAACTATCCTTTCAAGAGTTATAAAGAGAGGCTTGTTGATGACAGGCAGACAGCAGACTGTTTGCATTGAGCTTCAGGATAAGCCGGGACAGCTTCTTGCTGTTTCAAAAATCATTGCAGATTTAGGAGCAAACGTAATTTCAATTCACCACGAAAGAGCAAGCGAAGGAACTGATATAAACGGATGTTACCTTAGAATTGTGCTTGAAACACGAAACTTTGAGCATGTAAAACAGATTACGCAGTCACTTACAAAAAACGGCTTTAAGCTTGTATGATACGGAGGTAAATTTTAATGGAAAAACTTTATACAAAAAACGCTCCCGACGCAATAGGACCTTATTCACAGGCTGTAAAAACAGCGGGATTTATATTTACATCAGGACAAATCGCTATTAATCCAGAAAGCGGAAATGTAGAGGCAACCACCATAGAAGCTCAGACTGAGCAGGTTTGCACAAACCTTAAAAATGTTCTTGAAGCAGCAGGCAGCTCACTTGAAAAGGCTGTAAAGACAGTATGCTTCCTAAAAAATATGGATGATTTTGCTTCATTTAACGAGGTTTACGGAAAGTATTTTACGGGCAAACCTGCTCGTTCGTGCGTTGCCGTAAAACAGCTTCCCAAGGATGTGCTTGTAGAAGTAGAGGTTATTGCAGAGGCGTAAAAGCAAATAGTTTAAAGTTTATTTTGGCGGGTACGGTTTTGCCGTATCCGCTTATGTTTTGTTATGCAGATGCATGGAGTATATAATGCGTTAAAAATGCGGTATGTGTTTGCTTATTGATATAAACCGATTGAAAAATGTATTGCTTGATGATATAATTGTAGGGCTGAATATGACTAAGGGGCTGAGCGATTGGGAAGAGAGCTTAAGAAATATGAGCTTGTTGAGCGCAGTATAATAAAAACTTACCGAAAGAGGATATGGAATCCGTTTTTGATTGCGCTGAAAAAATATAAGCTCGTAAATGCGGGTGATAAAATTGCAGTTTGCATTTCCGGCGGCAAGGACTCAATGCTTATGGCAAAGCTTTTGCAGGAACTTCACAAATACAGCGATGTGCCGTTTGAGCTTGTTTATCTTGTGATGGACCCCGGGTACAATATAGAAAACCGCAGAAAGATCGAAGAAAACGCAAAACTTTTAAATGTACCGATAACTGTATTTGAGACAAATATCTTTTCAGTCGCTGATAAAACTGAAAAATCGCCGTGTTATCTTTGCGCCAGAATGAGGCGGGGACACCTTTACAAAAAGGCACAGGATCTGGGCTGTAACAAAATTGCTCTCGGTCACCACTTCAATGATGTCATAGAAACAACCCTGCTCGGAATGTTTTACGGCTCACAGCTCCAGGCGATGCCGCCTAAGCTTCACAGTACAAATTTTGAGGGTATGGAGCTGATAAGACCTATGTACTGTATACGTGAGGATGCGATAATCGCATGGCAGAGGTACAATGAGCTCGAGTTTATTCAGTGCGCGTGCAGATTTACCGAAAACTGCGGAAACGTGATGATGGATTCAAAAAGGCAGGAAATAAAACAACTGATAAAGGATTTAAAAAAGAAAAATCCTAATATCGAAAAAAGTATTTTCAACAGTATCCACTCCGTATGCCTTGACACTATGGTAGGCTACAAGTCAAACGGAGTTGAACACAGCTTTCTTGATTTTTACGACAGCAAAGACAAATGAAAACACAAAAGGGACGGTTTCGCCGTCCCTTTTTCAATGTATTTAAGTATTACGTGTTTGTCAGTCAGCCTGAATTTTTACAAACTGTTCCTGCATATATGCATATACATCATCGGGAACATTTGTGAACACATAGCACTTGTCAAGATACTCGTCGCTTGGGAAGATAAGTTCATTGTTCTTCATATCTTCATCAAGATAGTCGTCATATGCGCCCTGGTTCGGAGTGCCGTAGCAGAGATATTTGCAGTTTTCGGCTGCAATTTCAGGCTTCTGCATAAAGTTTATGAACTTTTCTGCGTTTTCCTTGTTTTTACTGCAGGTGGGAATACACATAGCGTCATAGAAAAGATTTGCGCCGTCCTCAGGCATCGCATAATCAAGGTTTTCGTTTGCGTCCATCATTGTTGCAACATCGCCTGCATAGTAAGGAGCAATCGCTGCCTGGCTGTTTTCCATTTCGGTGAATACCTGGTCCATTACATACTTTTTAAGAAGAGGCTTTTGCTCTGCAAGCTTTTCCGCAGCCTTGTCAATATCTTCCTTTGTGCAGCTTGACGAATCAATTCCCAAAAGCTGCATTGCTATAGCCATTGCATCTCTGCTGTTGTTGAACATGAGTATTTGCCCTTTAAGGCTTTCGTCCCACAAGGCTTCCCATGATGTAGGCTTTGCGTCAACTTTGGTTTTATCATAAACCATTGCGGTAACGCCCCAGCTGTAGCAGACCGTGTATTTTTCCTCGGGGTCGCAGTCGAGCTTTTTAAAACGGTCCATAATATATTTATAGTTTGGGATATTGTCATAATTTAATTCAAGCAGCATATCCTCTTCGATGAGCTTACTTATCATGTAGTCTGACGGAATAATAACATCATAGCTTACATTACTGTTTTTCAGCATATTGTAAAGCTCTTCGTTAGTTTCGTATGTTGTGTAGTTAACCTTAATTCCGGTTTCGTTTTCAAATTCTTCAATAACATCCATAAGACCGTCTTCACCGTTGGAGATATATTCTCCCCAGTTATAGACATTTACTTCACCCGCACTGTTGTCAGTGCCGCAGCCTGCAAGACAAGCCGCAAACGATGCCGTCAAAGCGGCGGCAAGGATAATACTGATGATTTTTTTCATTTCTCAATCTCCTTAAAATAAAATATTATATCAAGTCTTTTCAGCTCGTACTTTTTCCTCGTGCCTGTCACGCAGATTAATAACAATCATAATGATAAGCACCGCAACAAACAGCAGAGCCGAAAGGGCATTGATTTTCGGTGATATTCTTCTGTGCGTCATCGAGTATATCTCAATAGACAGGTTTTGAAACTTTGCGCCTCTTGTAAAATAAGAAATTATGAAATCGTCAAGGGAGTAAGTAAAGCTCATAAGAAGACCCGAGAAAATACCCGGCATTAGCTCGTGAATTACAACCTTATAAAAAGCCTGCCACTGATTGCACCCCAAATCGAGAGCAGCGTCATAAATACTCGGATCCATTCTTCTTATCCTCGGTATAACGCTCAGTACCACAAACGGAACGCAGAAGCACACATGGGCAATAAGCACAGTGACATATCCCATCTCAAAGTTTAACATTACGCCCAAAGTAGAAAACAAAAGCATAAGTGAAACGCCCATAACTATATCTGGGCTTATAATCGGTATGTTAGAAACATTTTGAATCAAAAGGCGTTTTTTGCCTTTGTAGTTGCTTATACCGATTGCTGCGGCTGTACCGAGAATTGTCGCAAAGATTGAGGCAAGCACAGCGATACTTATTGTATTCCACAGCGCGCTCATAATTCTGTCGTCTTTAAACAGCTCCTCATACCATTTAAGAGAAAAACCCTGCCATACGGTCGATTTCCCTTTATTAAACGAATAGAAAATAAGCACGGCTATCGGAGTGTACAAAAAGAGCATGATGAGTACGATATAAATTTTTGATAGAAATCCGTTTTTAAACCTTTGATTTTTCATGCAATCGCCTCCTCATCCCCAAAGAAGTTCATAATAATGAGGAACACAAAAATGAATATCATAAGTATAAGTGAAATAGCCGATCCTGTGTTTTGGTCGGTCCAAAAGATTTTATCAATAACATCGCCTATCATTATATCGTCGGTTCCGCCAAGATACTGCGCAACAAGGAATGTGCTTGCGCTGGGAACAAAAACAAGTGTAATACCCGATATTACCCCCGGAATACTCAGCGGAAAAATAACTTTTTTAAAAACGGCAAAGTTATTTGACCCCAAATCCTGCGCCGCTTCAATAAGGCTTGAGTCAATTTTGCTCATAACCGTGTAGATGGGAAGCACCATAAACGGAAGAAACTCATAGACCATTCCCAAGATTACAGCGGCAGAATTGCCGTAATATGTTCCGTGAATACCGATAAGAGAAAGCGCCTTGTCAAGCGGTCCGTTTTGCTGTAAAATCGTCACCCATGCATATATTCTCAGCAAAAAATTCATCCACATCGGAATCATCAACAGCATAATTACCGTGTTTTGCGTGGAATTTTTCATTTTTGTTATAAAATAGGCAAGCGGGTAGGCGAGCAAAAGACAAATTACCGTCGATACAAAAGCAATCCAAAGAGATTTTGTAAAAACATCCGTGTAGAAGAAAGCGTTTGAAAACGGCTCAAGTGAAAAATTACCCTGTTTATCCGTAAATGCTGTATAGGCAATCATCACAATGGGAATCATTGTGAATACAACCATCCAAATTATATAGGGAATAGAGGGCTTGCGTGATTTCATCATCAGCCCTCCTTCAAAGCGTCGATAGCTTCAATTTTTGCTTTTGAAAAGTCAAACGCGAGCGGAACATATGTCGCAACCTGCTCATCGGTATCGCTGAGCATAAGCCATTTTCTATCGTCCGACTCAAGGATGATTTCATTGTGCTCGCCTTTATAAACAACAGATTCAATGTATACATCTTTAAGATGACCGATTCCGTCGCCGGCAAGCGACAGGGCGCTCGGAGGCAGAGTTATTTTTACAGTCGTTCCGGGTGCAAAACAGTATCCGTCAACTCTTACGGTTTCACCCTCAAGCTCGAATTCAAAGAAGTTTTCCTCTTCATTTGAGTATGTCACCGAGGTTTCAATAACATTATCATAGAACGGAAGAAGTTTGTTCATAATCTGAATATTAAACGGGATTATGCGCATGCCTATCGTGCTTCCGATTTCAGCAGACTTTGTTGAGTGAATGAGTATCTCACACTTCCCGCATCTTACGCTTATTTCATAATGAACACCTTTGAAAGTAAGTTTCTCCACAACGCCGACAAGCTGTCCGTTGTTTTCGTCTGTAATCTCAATATCCTCAGGTCTTATTACAACATCGACAGGTGTGTTTCTTCCGAAGCCTTTGTCAACACACTTTAGTTCTTTCCCGAGTATATTTATCCTGCAGTCATCAATCATTATGCCGTTAAGAATATTGGCTTCTCCTATAAAATCAGCAACAAAAGCGTTTACCGGCTCGTTGTAAATATCTTCGGGAGTGCCTATCTGCTCAATGACACCGTTGTTCATAACGACCACACGATCGCTCATTGTGAGAGCTTCTTCCTGATCGTGAGTAACATATATAAAGGTTTTTTCGGTTTTCTGCTGAATTTCCTTTAATTCAAGCTGCATACACTTGCGAAGCTTAAGGTCGAGTGCGCCCAAAGGCTCGTCAAGCAAAATAATGTCCGGGTCACAAACAAGAGCTCTCGCAATAGCTACACGCTGCTGCTGACCGCCCGAAAGTTTAGAAATATTTCGCTTTTCATAGCCTTTTAGGTCCACTGTGGCAAGCATTCTTGTGACCTTTTCCTTTATCTCATTTTTGGGCAGCTTTTTAAGTCTTAAACCAAAAGCCACATTTTCAAAGACATTAAGATGAGGAAAAAGCGAATACCTCTGAAACACCGTATTTACATTTCTTTTGTTGGGCGGTGTGCCGTTAATTCGTTTTCCGTCAAAAATAACGTCCCCGCTTTCAGGTTCAACAAATCCGCCTATTATTCTAAGAGTAGTGGTTTTACCGCAGCCGCTGGGGCCTAAAATGGTAAGAAATTCCTTTTCGTGAATGTCAAGATTAATATGATTGAGTATAACCTCACCGTCAAACCGTACAAAAATATCTTTAAGCGAAACAATAGCTTTCTTTGGTGTCTGCTCCATTTATGCACCCCTGTTCTGAAAAAATATAGGAGCGGCTGTGCTGAGTCTGCAAATATACACAATAGTTGCAGGCGAACACAGTCCGCCCCTACAAACTGCTTCTTTGTAAAGACATAACCATGATCTAAAAGACCAATTCAGATTATATTCTAATAACACCGAAAAGTCAATTAAATATGAGTAAAAAGTTTGTATTGCATTCAAAAAAGTATTAATTTACAAAAACAAAAAAATGCTGTCCTTGTAAAATAAAGGGATTTATGCTAACTTGCACAAAAAACTACTCCCTATTTTGGATATATAAAACATATACATTTTTTTGCAAATTTGATATAATATATAGGAAAATTTATGAAAGGATGTTTCAAATGAAAATGTTCAGAAAAGTTGCAAGTCTGGTTATTGCAGCTGCTATGATCACTTCATCATTTGCTTTTACGGCTTCTTTCAGTGCAGCTGAAATTACGGAAACCGCCGATGTTTCCGCCGACGCAGCGCTGCAAAGCGAAGTAAAAGACGGAGTAATTTTGCACGCATTCAACTGGTCTTACGATTCAATTAAAGAAAACTTGGCGGCTATCGCAGCGGCGGGTTATTCAACTGTACAGACTTCACCTGTTCAGCAGCCAAAGGACTACGGCACATCAAACGATGTTTCGGGTCAGTGGTGGAAGCTTTACCAGCCTGTAAGTATGTCGATTGCCGAAAAAACCTGGCTTGGCACAAAAGCCGATCTTAAGGAGCTTTGTGCAGAGGCAGACAAATACGGTATCAAGATTATTTGTGATATCGTATCTAACCACATGGGAAATGAGGTTGAAACCGATCCTAATTCGCTGAGCGAACAGGTAAATACATATCAGCCTGATTTCTATGCTAACAAGAGTTCATACTTCCACTCCTACACAGGGGACGCAACCGACAGTTCGGTACAGAGTGTTGTACAGGGTCATGTTTCAGCTTGTCCCGACCTTAATACAGGCAACACAAATGTTCAGAATGCTGTAATCGATCTTCTCAAGGAGTGCATTGACTGCGGTGTTGACGGCTTCCGTTTTGACGCTGCAAAGCACATCGAAACTCCCAGCGACGGAGCTTATGCTTCAAATTACTGGCCTAATATCAGTTCTGCCGCTAAAGATTATTACAAGCAGAAGACAGGCGGCAACCTCTTTATTTACGGTGAGGTTCTGAATACCTGCGGAGCAGGAAGAAGCTACGGCGCTTACACAAGCTACATAAATCTTACCGATAACAGAACAGGCGACGCTGTTCTTGCAGCCGTTGCAAGAGGAAACGCTTCTACTGCAGCTAACTCAAGCTACAAGTCAGGTATGAGTGCTTCAACTTCTGTCCTTTGGGCAGAGTCACATGACACCTACATGGGCGAATCAGGTTCGGCAGGTTATGCAAATACAGCCGACATCTCAGATGAAGATGTTGTAAAGGCTTGGGCAATAGTAGGTTCAAGAAAAGACTCAACCGCCCTCTATTTTGCACGTCCCGGCACAGCTCTTATGGGCGAGGCCGCAACCGACACAACATATAAGAGTACAGCTGTTTCAGAGATCAACAAGTTCCACAATCTCTTTGTAGGCCAGAGTGAAAAGCTCGGCTCATCAGACGGCGTTGCTTATGTTGCAAGGGGCACAAGCGGTATTGTTCTTTCAAACTGCACAGGCACAACAAAGAACGTAAGCATTTCGGGCACCGGACTTGCAAACGGTTCTTACATAGATACAATTACAGGCAATAAGTTTACTGTTTCCGGCGGCGTTCTTACAGGTTCAATCGGAAGCACAGGCGTTGCTGTCGTATATGACGGAACAACAACTCCGAGAAATACTGTTTCTGTTGAGAGCGGCACATTTACCGGTGAAACAATCACAGTTACTCTCGGCCTTGAAAATGCAACATCGGGTACTTACTGCCTTGATAACTCATCTCCCGTTACTTATACGGGTACAACTACAATCCGTATTGGATCCGACTATAACTACGGTGATACAATCAATCTTACACTTACTGCAACAGACGGCAAGGAAACTACTTCTTCATCATATAAATATGTAAAGCAGCAGGGTGCTTCATCGGGTGTTTATGTATTCTTTGATTCATCAAAGATTTCATCTTGGAAAGCTCCGTTTAACGTTTATATATATGATGAGGATACTTCCTCAACAGAAACCTATTCAAACGCTTCTTGGCCGGGTCAGCCGATGCAGGTGGACCCCGACACGGGATATTACTACATAGAGGTGTCTGATAATTCTTGCCTTAAAAAGAATAATGACTCACAGGAAGTTTCGAGCTCAAACTTTGACCTCGCTCATTCAAGCAATACATATGTAATCGTCAGTGACGCAAACGGTAATCAGCATCCGGCTGACGGAGCAAGATCAAAGCTCAGCCTCGGCGGGTCATCAAAGCTTTTGACAAGCAGATCAACATCGGGATGGAATTCAACAAATCTTGTTCCCGGCGTTGGTGAAACAGTACCTGCAACAGATGTTACCATGGGAACTGTTGTAACAGAACCTACCACAAAACCGACTACAAAACCCACAACCGAGCCCACAACCGAGCCTACAACTGAGCCGACTACTCAGCCCACATTGCCTACCGATCCTTCAGAAAAGCTGATTTACGGCGATGTAACTTTGGATGGAATGGTAAGGGTAGACGATGCTACTGCAATTCAGAAGCATTGCGTGAATATAACCCGCATTGCTGACGAGTACCTTGTTCTTGCCGATGTTAACCAGGACGGAAGAGTTAATATTGCAGATGCAACTATTATTCAGAAATATAATGTAAATATGGAAGGTACGGGTGTTACAGGTCAGGTTTATCAGCCGGCAACACAGCCTACTACACAACCTACCACAAAGCCTGTTGATCCAACCCAAGCTCCTACAACTGAGCCGACTACCAAGCCAACTCAGGCAACACAACCCACACAACCTACACAGAATACAAATCCTCAGCTTTCTAAGGATTATTACATCTTTGGATATATCAACGGAGCAAACTACGGTTGTGAAGAGGATTACCAGAATCTCGGCGAATACAAGTTTGTAAACGGTAAAGTTACTGTTAATTTTACAGAAACAAGTTATGTCGGTGTTAAGACAGCTGATAATAACTGGTATATGACAGATGACTGGCAGGGTGAAGTGTCGGAGACTACACTCTACAACACACTTAACCTCGGAACAACAGCTGATAAGCTTATGGTACCTGCAGGTGAAGTTGAGTTTACACTTGTAGAAAACGGCGATGATACACTCACATTATCTTATGTTGTTGTCGGAGATGTTGTTGGCGGAGATCCTACTCAGCCGACAGTTAAGCCTTCGGATCCTTCATCTGATGACACTTATACATTTTATGTAAAAACAAACCTCGGTTGGATGACAGCAGACGGCGTTACGCTTTTTGCTTACGATAACAATACAGGTGAGAGCTATGTACTTGAACAGGATGTAGATGCATATCCTTATGTATATTCTGCCGAGGTTCCAAGCACAATGACCTCATGTGTTGTTTATCGTTATCTTGAGCCTGTTTTTGAAACTCCTGTAGGCGGAGAAACAGGTAATGTTTATAACAGCTGGTCGGTTAGTCCTTCTGCGTCAAAGAACTGTGTTACCATTGATACGAATGAGCAGGCTTCCGTAGGACCCTATGTTCCCGAAACAAAGCCTGACTTTGAGCTTTCAAGAGTGTATTTTGATAACTCAAATGCTAATTGGTCAGAGGTATACATTTACGGCTGGGCAGAGAGCGGACTTGCAAACGCAGCCGAGCTGATGACTCAGATTCCGGGAACAAACATTTGGTACTATGATTTTATTACTCCGCTTTCACCCGGATCAAGCTGCTTCCTTTTTAAGGATACGGCAGATACTTGGGTCAATCAGACGGATAATATGACTGTAACTGACGGTAAAAACTGCTTTAAGGCAAATGCGGGAAACAAAGCAGGCGGCACATGGTACTCATATTCCGAGTAATAATTTTGTGGTAATTTAATTTTATCTATCGTCCCCGGACATGACTATGTCCGGGGATTTCTATGTTTTGCATTTTTTAATTTAAAATATTTGACTTGCAAGTTGTTTTAAGATATAATACGACCAACGAAAGGAGATGTTTATTTGGATCCGCTTCCCCGAAGCAGCATAAGCCTAGCTTTAAAATTGCCTTCAAACAGATTTTATAAATATATTTTATGCGCTAAATTAAGGATTCTGTTTTTGCTTGTTAATCTAAATTAGTGTCGTATAAATTAGAATTAAAACACATTAAATTTTGGAGACTAATATGTCTGATATAATTCAACAATTATTACTGCAGCTCGCGCTTATTCTGTTAAATGCGTTTTTTGCCGCAACCGAAATTGCTGTAATTTCTTTAAATGAGAAAAAAGTAAAGGCTCGTGCTGAAGACGGCGATAAAAGGGCCGCAAAAATGCTTAAAATGATAGAGGAACCGACACGCTTTCTTTCCACTATTCAAATCGGAATCACGCTTGCCGGATTTTTAGGTTCGGCATTTGCCGCTGATAATTTCGCGGAGAAGCTTTCGGCCTTTTTTGTGAAAACCTTTGGAATTTCGGAAAATCAGATCGGTAATATCAATATAATAGCGGTAATTATAATAACCCTTATTCTATCTTTTTTTACTCTGGTTCTCGGTGAACTTGTGCCTAAGCGTATAGCTATGAGACATAAGGAGCAGCTTTCTGAGGCTGTGTGTCCGGTAATATCTTTGCTTGCTGCTATACTTAAACCTATTATTTGGCTTCTAACCGTTTCAACAAACGGTGTGCTGCGTATTTTCGGAATTAAACCGAGCGATAAGGAAGATCCCGTGTCCGAGGAAGATATTGTTCTTATGCTTGATGCCGGTGTAGATGAGGGATCACTTGATGTAAATGATATTAACTATATAAAAAATGTTTTTAAACTTGACGGACTTACGGCGGAAGATGTTATGACTCCGAAAAAATCCGTTGTGTTTATTTCAATAGATTCAAATTTCGATGAAATATTAGATATTATACAAAGAGAGGGATATTCCCGAATTCCCGTATATTCAGGTACAACAGATAATATAATAGGAATACTTTACAGCCGTGACTTTCTTCTTATGTACAGGCATGACGGTTTTAAACTGGAACAGGCAATGCAGAGACCGTTTTTTGTACCAGAAACTGTACATTTAGATGTGCTGTTCAAGGATATGCAGAAACAGCACAATCACATTGCGGTGGTTGTAAATGAATACGGTGTGACTGCGGGTGTAGTTACCATGGAAGATATACTTGAAGAAATTGTCGGCGAAATATGGGATGAGCAGGATGAAGCTGTTGAAGATTTTGTAAAGCTAAATACAAGTACCTACAAGGTTCGTTGTTCTGTGACAGCAGAAGATTTCTTTGAATTTTTTGCACTTGAGCCTGATGAAAAAACCGAAGCTACAACCGTTAACGGTTGGATGCTTGAATTGATCGGAAGTATCCCCGAAAAAGGCTTTTCGTTTGAGTATCAAAATCTTCATATAACTGTTACAGAAGCTGATGATTTTATGGCGCATGAAATTACTGTTCGTATTAAAGAAAAATAAGCACGTATTAAATGAAAACAGGATTTTAAGTTTTGCTGTTCGGTGTAATTAGTATTTTGTAAAATAAAAAACTTCCTTTCATATCATTACATAACCTTGTTTTGTATGAAAGGAAGTTTATTTTATAATATTATATTAAATAACTCTGTTTAATAGCATATTAAAGCGTTTCGACAATAGCTTTTGTGTCGCGTGCAATTACCATTTCTTCGTCTGTCGCAATCAGTTCAACTCTTATTTTGGAGTCAGGCGTTGATAATGTACCGGTAATTCCGCCTTTTGCTTTTGAGTTAAACTCTTTATCCAATTTAACTCCAAAGCATGCGAGATAGTCGCAAACCTTTTCACGCAGGTTAGGCTGATTTTCTCCAAGCCCTGCTGTAAACACAATACCGTCACAGCCGCCGAGAGCTACATAATAGCTTCCGATATATTTTGCAATCTGGTAGTAAAGCATTTCGTGTGCAAGATGCGCTCTCATATTGCCGTCTGCTTCAGCGGCGCACACATCGCGGTCATCGGACGAAACTCCCGATATTCCTAAAAGACCTGATTCCTTGTTAAGGATTTTCGACATTTCTTCGGGAGTGAGGTGTTCTTTTTCTGCGATGAATGTGATAACCGACGGGTCGAGCGAGCCTGAGCGAGTGCCCATCATAAATCCGCCGAGTGGAGTAAGACCCATAGTCGTGTCAATTACCTTGCCGTTTTTAATAGCTGTAATTGATGAGCCGTTTCCGATGTGGCAGGTAATGAGTTTCAGCTCCTCTTTCTTCCTTCCCATAAGATCAGCCATTTTTTCAGATACATACCTGTGTGATGTTCCGTGGAAGCCGTATTTGCGAACGCCGAATTTTTCGTAATACTTGTAGGGAACAGCATACATATACGCCTTTTCGGGCATTGTCTGATGAAATGCCGTATCAAAAACAGCAACCTGCGGAACCTTTGCTCCGAATACTCTTGTGCACGCCTCAATGCCCTGAAGATGAGCCGGGTTATGGAGAGGTGCAAGCGGAGCAAGCTCTCTTATTTTATTAATTACGTCATTGTTAACAAGAACGGATTTATCAAAGTATGAACCGCCCTGTACCACCCTGTGACCGATTGCCGCAACCTCCGACAAATCTTTAATTGCGCCGTATTCGGGATCGAGCAGCGCATCCTTTACCGCTTCAAATGCCTGTGTGTGGTTGAGCATCTGAAGCTTTCTTTCGATTTTTTTGCCGTCGGGAGCTTTAAATCCGATAAAAGCTCCGCCTGTTCCGATTCTTTCGCAGTTGCCCTTTGCAAGCACCTTTTCCTCGGTCATTTCAATAAGCTGATATTTCAGCGAGGAACTGCCTGCATTAATTACTAAAATTTTCATTAAGTTTCATCCCTTTGCTTTATTGATTAGAAATAAGAAATGATATATAATATATGATACTCCAATAGATTTAACTTTTCAAGTATTTTTTACCTTTTTATAAGCATATCTGACAATAATCAGCTAAAGGAGGTGCTTTTATGGCTGTTGCTGTAATAAGTGAATTCAACCCTTTTCATAACGGGCACGCATATTTAATCAATGAAATCAAAAGGCTTACAAACGAGCCTGTAATCGCGGTGATGAGCGGAAGCTTTACTCAAAGGGGAGAGGTCGCATTAACAGACAAATATTCAAGAACAAAAACGGCGCTAAAAAACGGAGTTGACCTTGTAATTGAGCTTCCGTGTGCATACGCTGTTTCAAATGCACAGCGATTTGCATACTGCGGTGTGCATATAGCAAAATCTTTTGATAGTGTAAGCAGATTGGCTTTCGGCTGTGAATGCGGTAGTGTTGAAGATTTAAAAAAGGCTGTTTTTGCCTCAAAGGATTCCCGTGTAAACGAGATTGTAGCTTCAAAAATGAATGAAGGCGATTATTACCCCAGGGCTATGCAATCTGCTGTTAGAAAAATTTACGGCGAAAATACCGCACAAGTTTTTTCATCCCCAAACAACATTCTTGCTGTTGAATACCTAAAAAATCTTTCTGACTCCGATATTACGCCGCTTGCAATAAAAAGAAAGGCGGTCGCTCACGACAGCTTGCGCACCTGCGGAGAATTTGCCAGCGCATCTTTTATAAGAACTGTTATTCGCAGGGGCGAAAGCGCGGAAAAATATTTGCCATCTCTGCCTGATAGAATAACCTATCCCGCAAATCTTGAAAAGGCAGCCCTTTATAAATTAAGGATGATGAGCACCTTTGATTTTTCTTTGCTTCCCGATGTAAAAGAGGGACTTGAAAACAGAATTCTTAATGCCGTAAAAAAATATAATTCCATAAAAGAAATAATTGACTGCGTAAAAACCAAACGGTACACCCACGCACGTATCAGAAGAATCATTACCTGTGCGCTGCTCGGAATAACCGAAAAACTTCAGACAACTCCCGTTGAGTATGCCAGAGTGCTCGGTTTTACAAAAGAGGGTGCCACTCTTTTAAAGTCGTGCAGGCTTGATGTGATTTCATCTGTGTCAAAAGCCGATAGAAAAAATAAAAATATTTCGGATTTACTTTCAGTAGATATTACAGCAACCGATATAGCGGCTCTTGCGTATGATGAGATTTGCGGATGCAGCAGCGATTATAAAAATCAAATAGTAAAGGTGTAGTTTTGTAAAAAGAATTATAAAATTGTACGGATTTGTTTTGAATTAACAAAATAGCGAAAATATTTACATAAAAATTTTAAAATTCTATTGTAAATTTAGTAAAAATATATTATAATTAGATAAATAATTATCGGTGTGTTTATTGCTTTTATATGGCAAAAAGACTGTATATCGGTAAAACCGATTAAGAAAAGAGGTTTAATATGGCATTCAAATTAAACGATGAAAGGTATCCGCTTGACCAGTTTTTAGCAGGAGAGTCAGCTCACGCATATGAATTTTTGGGTTCTCATTTCGTAAATTGGGACGGAAGAAACGGAGTGGTGTTCCGGGTTTGGGCGCCGAATGCATTGACTGTGTCAGTTGTCGGTGATTTTAATGATTGGAACAACGACGCAAATTTTATGTACCGCATTTCCGACTCAGGCGTCTGGGAGCTGTTTATTGAGGGCGTGCAGGAATTTGCCTGCTATAAATACTGTGTTGAAACCCCGTGGTCTGACAGAATTTTAAAGACAGATCCGTATGCGTTCCATTGTCAGACAAGACCTGAAAATGCTTCGCGAGTTTACGAAATCAACGGATATGAATGGCACGATGATGAGTGGATCAAAAATAAAAAAGAAAATCCCCACGAAAAACAGCCTATAAATGTTTATGAAGTAAACGCCGGTTCTTGGCGCAAGTACGAGGACGGCAACACCTTTAGTTACAGAAAACTTGCAGAAGAGCTCATTCCTTACGCTAAAAATATGGGTTATACCCACATTGAATTTATGCCGCTTACCGAGTTTCCCTTTGACGGAAGCTGGGGTTATCAGGTTACAGGTTACTTTGCAGCAACCTCCCGTTACGGTGAGCCGAAGGATTTGATGTATTTTATTGACAGATGTCATCAGGAGGGAATAGGCGTTATACTTGACTGGGTTCCCGCTCATTTTCCGAAAGATGCTCACGGTTTGGCTCGTTTTGACGGAACAGGCTGCTATGAATATGAGGATTACCGTATCGGTGAACATAAAGAGTGGGGTACCTATATTTTTAACTACGGAAGATACGAGGTAACAAGCTTTTTGGTTTCTTCCGCTATGTTCTGGCTTGATATGTACCATGTTGACGGTATCAGAGTTGACGCCGTGGCTTCAATGCTTTACCTCGATTACAATCGTAAGGACGGCGAATGGGTAGCAAACTGTTACGGCGGAAGAGAAAATCTTGTTGCCGTTGAGTTTTTGCAAAAGCTAAATACCGTTGTTCATATGTATCACCCTGAGGCTATGATGATAGCTGAAGAAAGTACGGCATGGCCTAATGTCACCCGTTATCCGATAAAGGATATGGGCCTTGGATTTGATTACAAGTGGAATATGGGCTGGATGAATGACTCGCTTTCGTATATTTCTCTCGACCCGCTTTGGAGAAATTATCACCACGACACCCTTACGTTCAGCTTGGTTTATGCATTTTCGGAGAATTTTATGCTCCCGATTTCACACGATGAAGTCGTATACGGGAAAGGTTCTCTTATAAATAAAATGCCGGGAAGCTATGAAATGAAATTTGCCGGTGTAAGAGGATTCCTTGCATATATGCTTGCTCATCCCGGTAAAAAGCTTATGTTTATGGGAAGCGAGATAGGTCAGTTTGACGAGTGGAACTCCGAAGAACAGTTGCAGTGGAATTTACTTGATTATGAAAAGCATCGTCAGTTAAATCACTTTTTTGAGGTTGCGAACAAGTTTTATCGTGATACGCCGGCAATGCACGAAAATGATTATGACTGGAACGGATTCCAATGGATTGCGCTTGATGATTATCAAAACAGCGTTATTGCTTTCAGAAGAATCGCATATGACGGAAGCGAGATAATCTGTATCTGCAATTTCCAGCCGGTGACGAGAGAAAAATATAAGGTAGGCGTTCCCGTTTATGGTATATATGAGGAAGTATTGAACTCAGAGAGCGAAGAATTCGGTGGATGCGGTATCGTGAACAGCGGAGATATAAAAACTAAGAAAGTTAAATATAACGGACTTGATTATTCTATCGAAATTACATTGCCTCCGCTCGGAGTTATGTACTATAAGCTGAAAAAGGAACTGCCCGTTCCTGTAAGGAAAAAGACAAAATCTTCTGCTTCCAAAAAAGCGGCGGCTAAGTCGGATTCCGATATAGATAAATCTGAGAAGAATGTAAAGCAAGCAATATCTGGCACCGAAAACGAGTGATGATAAATATTTCGGACATTCTCAAAATTAAATATTTAAAAACAGCCGGGACGGTTTAATAAT
>CALYBP010000030.1 GCA_944415425.1 uncultured Ruminococcus sp.
ATGAAAAGAATAACGGCATTTTTTATGGCTCTTATACTTATAGTTTTTGCTTCATCGTGCGACTTGGACAGCAAAAATACAGAAAGTGACACTATAAAAGTTTATTTCAGCAATGCCATGTCTGACGGCACTTATATAATAAATAATATGAATGAATTATTTTTTATGGGTTTAATTGATGACTACAATGAAACTTATAAAAATGACAAAAGTTTAAAAAAGATTGAAGTTGTTGAGTTTGAAAACGAAGAAGCAATGCGTTCAAAATTATCTACTGAGTTGATGGCGGGAACGGGACCTGATATAATTTTTTCTTCCGCATCACTTCCTTATGAAAAATTGATTTCTATGGGTGTTTTAGCTGATATTGATGAAATATTAAAATTTACCGATATTGATACAGAGAGTTATAATAAAATAGTTTTTGACTCAGGATGCGTAAAAGGAAAGAGATATTTTCTTCCGCTTTTTTACAGTGTTGATACCATTTCGGCTTTAAATTCAAAATTAGAAAATTACAAAATATCAAAAGACAGTACTTTTACATACGATAATTTAAATGTTGCATGCAAAAAATATTTACAAAAATCCGATATTCCGTTCTACTTAGAATATGCCGACAGAAAAGAACTTATATGTGACATAGTATCAGAATATGTTGATTTTGATAATAAGTCATGTGATTTTGATAACAACATGCTAAAGTCGGCTTTGAATACAGCTTATGAACTTATGAATGCAGGTTTAACCGATGTTGAAGAAACTGCGGAAGACTCGCTGTTTTCAAAATATTGCGGGGACTTGGGATTTTTGGGTGCTTGTGCTTATTTTGCATCAGCATTAAAAAGCGAAGATGAAGTAGTAATATTTAATGATATTTCAGAAAATGCAGCGGATATTAAAGCGACCGTACAGTTGGGAGTAGCCGTTAATAACGCCTCAACTCAAAAGAAAGATATTGCATATTTTTTAGATTATCTATTATCTCAAAAAGTTCAAAATGATTTTTGCGGCGCAAATATTAAAGAGTATAATGAAGCGTATATTATGGGGAGTTATCTGCCAGTTAATAATTTATCATTAAATGATTTGTTAAAAACGGGTGTTTCATTAACCTATTGCGACAATACAGTAAATATTAAAAATGATGATATTGAGCCTTATGTTTCATATATCACTAAAATTAATAAATGTGATATGGGAATTTATAATTACTACAAAGAGGAAATTATAGGAGATCCGGTTAGCGATTTTTTAGACGGGAGTATAAATACAAATAAATTTATTGAGCAGTTAACTGCAAAGACAAAGCTTTACCTTGAAGAATGATAAAAATAACTACAATCAAATGTATCATACAAAATGTTCAAACATATTTCTGTTTTGCTTGTATATAGGTGATCTTTAAACAATACGATTAAAAAGTATTTATATCAAATATGCATTACATTACCGTAAAAGACTGCCGTGTAAGATAATGTGATTTTGATATAAAATTAGTCGGTTATAAACTTGTGAAAAATGTATTTATTACAGCCGGAAATCGTGATTGTAAGAAATGTATGGCGATTATGATTTTTATTTTCCGGGCGTTTATTTTATGGCAAGGGTGATATAGGTATGGCTCTTAAAATCAAAAAGACTATGCTTGTTACTATGTTGATAACTGTAAATTTGCTGTTTATTACATCATGTGATAATTATGTATTAAAATCTGAAAATGAATTTCAGCAACTGACTTTTTATTATTGTGCCGAAAAATATGATCCTTTATTTGATATTATAGAAAAATATAATAAATATTGCACGAGCAAAAAGGACGAGTCCTATAAAATTAAAACAATACAATTCGAGTCGGAAGACGATATGTATTTAAAAATGTCGACCGAATTAATGGTGGGAAAAGGACCGGACATTATTTCTATTTCGCAAAGACTGCCTTTTGAAAAGTTAATTGATAATGGCACATTTGCAAATATAAATGATTTAACAGTCAAGGATGAATCAGATGATAAATTGAATTTCAGTGATTATAATTCTGTAATAATGGAATCAGGAATATATAAAGGAGGACGATATATTATTCCTTTATTTTATTGTCCTGACATAGTTTTTACTTCTGATGAGTTATTAAAAAAATATAAAATTCCTGATAATTTTGATTATACCTATGACAGTATAGGAAATGATTTAACAGAATATTTCAGAGAATTTCCCGATGTCCCTTTTTGTGGTGCAGGATACGGAAAAACATTTTTTTATCAGTTTATTGACAGTTATGTAGACCAATTTAATGGAGAAAATTATTTTACATCGGTTGAGTTTGAAAATAATTTAGATAATGCAGTTAAAGTTGCCTTAAATAATAACGAAGATTATAATAATTATGTTTTTCTCACGCCAAAACAATCTTTTGGCGGAGGGTCATTATTCGGCGTAACCAAAACAATTATCCAACAACATTTAAACGGTATAGATTTTAAGATATTGCCAAATTTCAGAAGAACCGATAATACAATTTCTGCGTATGTTCAGTGTGCGCTGGCAATAAATAACAATTCTGCTTATAAAGAAAAAGCATTAGAATTTTTGGAGTATTGTTTAAGTGAGAATATTCAGAAATATTGGTGCGGAACATTATCGGTGACAGGCAATTCTTCTTTTGCAGGATCAAATACAATCGCTCTGCCTGTTAATAACAATGCTTTAAATGATACTATTGATATTGCGTATGAACCCGAAAAATATATTGAATCATACGATGAAAGTATTTCAAATATAGCAAATAAAACTATCGAAGATTATGTTGAAATAATTAATAGTATTAATTATTGTTCAATTTACAATTATGATGATATTTTAAATACGTATTACAATTCGATAGTAATTAACGAGATTGCAGAGAACTATTTAAACGGCAAAATTTCAAAGAATAAGTTTATTAATCAGCTTTCATCAGCAACCGAGATTTATTTAAACGAGTAAAAAATTATGAGTAAATTCAAATATATTTCAAAACAATGAAACAGATTGCACATAAATTAAGCACAGTTAAGGACTGCGATAAGATTTTTGTGTTCAAGGACGGTCAGATAGTTGAAACGGGAAATCATAAAGATTTATTAAACCAAAAGGGATATTATTGTCGTCTTTGGAACGGACAAAATAATATTGTAAATCAGGAATGATAATATGAAAAAGAAGATTTTTAAAAGTAAACGAAAAGAACATATTGCGGCATATCTGTTTTTGATGCCGTCACTTTTGGGAATAATCGTATTTTACATAGTGCCGTATATAATATGCTTTATAAAAAGTATGTACATAGGTGATGTGTTTGTAGGGCTGAAAAATTATTTTGACCTCTTTCAAAATAACACATTTTTGCTGGCTCTGAAAAATACAATTATATTTACCGTCGTTGCAGTACCTCTTTTGATGGTTATTTCCTTTCTTATCGCATTGTTTCTTAATTCTTTTAAGAAAATATCTTCGTTTTTCAGGAGCGCTTTGTTAATTCCTGTTGTTGTTCCGATTGCATCTCTTATCTGCGTATGGCAGGTGATTTTTGACGATTACGGTGCAATTAACGGACTGTTTAATTTTATGGGTTTAAATACAGTTGAATTTTTTAATTCCGAGTATTCAATGGTTATGATAATTTTTATATACGTATGGAAATACTGCGGATTTTGCGTGCTTTTATTTACGGCAGGACTTGCAAATGTTCCGCAGTCGCTGTACGAAAGCGCAAGGCTTGACGGTGCGGGTTCATTTCAAATTGTCACTAAAATTACAATACCTATGATTACTCCCACAACCTTTTTTGTTTTCCTTATGGAAATTATCTACTCATTTAAGATATTCCGTGAAGTGTTTGCTCTTTTCGGAAACTACCCGAACGAAAATGTCTATTTCCTGCAAAACTTCATAAACAATAATTACTACAATCTAAATTATCCCAGACTGTCATCGGCCTCAATAATTTTATCGGTGTTTATGATAATTATACTGTTTGCTTTCTTTGTTTTTGAACGAAAGCACAGCTTTGCGGAATAGGGGGCGGTGAAGTGAAAAAAGCGATAAAAATAATTAAGTATATTTTTCTGATTTTGCTTACAGCGGTTTTTCTTTTTCCCGTTGTATATATGATTGCCTGCTCGTTTATGTCGGATTCACAGGTAAGCTCGATGCTTGACTTTACTAACGGAGAATATAAAGATCTTAATCTTATACCCGATATGTTTTCACTTGAACAGTATTATCAGGTGTTTTTCAGACGCCCCGAATATCTGCTGAAATTCTGGAACTCGGTAATCATCACTTTCCCGACAGTAATAGGTCAGGTAATCGTATCGGCGCTTGCGGCATTTGCTTTTGCAAAGCTTAAATTCTCGTTTAGAGATAAGCTGTTTTTTGTCTATATTGTGCTCTTGATTTTACCCTTGCAGGTAACCTTGGTTCCCAACTACATAGTGCTTGATAATCTCGATTTGCTGAATAACTTTCTCGCAATGATACTTCCCGGCACTTTTTCGGCATTCGGAATTTGCCTTTTAAGACAGAGCATAAAGTATATTCCGGAATCGTCTATTGAAGCCGCAAGAATTGACGGCGCGTCTTTTTTTAAAATTTTTACAAACATTATTTTGCCGCAGATAAAAGGCGGACTGATAACGCTCACTCTGCTCTGTTTTATTGATAATTGGAATGTTGTCGAACAGCCGCTTATATATCTTGACGATGAGGCGATGTATCCGCTTTCGATTGGTTTATCGGATATAAGCAATTCTGACTACGGAATAATTTTTGCCTGCGGAGTTATGTTTATGATCCCTGCAATGCTCATTTACCTCTACGGTCAGCGAGATATAGATTCTCCGTTTGTTCAGGTTGATAAAAATTAGGAGGACGCCGAATGAAAAATAATAAGCTTAAAAAATATTCAATACGCTTTGGCGTTGCGTTTTTTATTGTGCTTGCCTTTCTTACATACTTTTCAAGTACCATTGACAACATACTTCTGCCGCAGGTTAAGGTAACGCAAATATCGTACGGTACTATTGACGGCAATCAAAATAGTGACGACAGATATTTGATACCGATTTCTGCCGTTACCTCTATGGGTGATACAGGCTCGGTCTTTGTTACAAGAACAGACGAAAATAACAAGACTACCGTCAGCGAAGCCTCTGTAAATATTGAAAACAGCGATGACCTGTATTATGAGGTGACATCAAATGATTTATACGGTGGCACGGAGGTTGTATATTCGGCCTCAAAGAGCATTTCAGACGGTGACAGAGTGTATATTGCGGAGGAATAGCAGATGTCAAAGAGAAAAATTTTATTTGCTGTTTTTACAACGCTGATTACGGCTCTTGTGTTTTTTCTTTGTCTGTATTTCAGCGGTAATGCACAGGCTCAGCTGCCAAGCATAACGCAGATGAATTATAATCTAAAGTCCGATGATTTGCCGCTTACGATAAAAGATATTGAAAATCTTTCACAACGAATTTCGTTTAAACAGGTCAGCTTTTGTACAGAGCTTGAACAGGTAAATGTTAAAGAAGAATCGGTTACTCCTGTTTTAACAAATGAATTTTATTTTGAAATTTACGGACAGGCTCTTAACGGCAGCGGCATTACAAAAGAAAATATTGAAAATAAAGACAAGGTTGCCGTTATATCAAGCAACATTGCACTTAAATTATTTTTTAATACTGACGCGGTCGGAAAAACAGTAACGCTTAATGATGAAGTCTACACAATCTGCGGAGTTATTCAGGAAAACGATAACATTATAAACCGTCTTTCGGGTGACGGAAAGCAGAGAATTTACATTACTTACACCTGTTATAGCGGCTATGAAAATTGTGATGTTAACACTATTTCATATGATAATTCGGCAAGCTCCGCTCCGTTAATCGAGCAGATGAATTTATCTCAATACCACCCGACAAATTTTTCTGAAAAAGCAAAGGTAATCAAAAGCTTTGAACATATTATATTTTTAATCCTGTTTATTGCATTATGCTTTGTAGCCTTGAAAATATGGTGCAGAATCTGCAAAAAGCTTATCAAAGATATAAAAGAAAATCTCAGAGATAATTACTTTTTAAAATCTATAAAAACTATACCGTATAAATATATTTTGCTGATTATAACAGCGCTCGGCATACCTGCCGTACTTCTTTCGATATTTTTAATTTCGGATTTCAGCATTTTCATAGTCCCCCGATACATACCTTATGACAATATTTTCGATGTGTCCCATTACATATCGGCTGGTGTTGAAAATTCAAATATTATTAATTCTCTTGCATTGACAGGCGACAATTTTCTTATTAACCTTTACTCTGCTTCTTATAATTTGCTCTTTTGGCTGCTTATTATATTTGCTTTATGTTTTGCAGCACTTTTATGTCTTGTTACTAATATGTTAAACAGAATTATTTTATCAGTTAAAAACAGAGGATAAGGTTATTTAATTTTTATGGGAAGGAAAGTTTATTCAATGTTTTTGTAATATTATAAGAGAGCCAGATGCAAAAGGTTCGTTTTATATTAATCAGGGTGCTATAAATATGCTTTGTTCTGATAATAACGATAATAGATAAGATACATAAGAAATAATTTAATATATGCTTGTTAAGTGTCGACAGGTTTTAGCTTTTAATGCTTTGCCTGTCGGCTTATTTTTTTGCCCTTTTTGCGTTAAAAGCTGAAAGGGTAAATGTTTTCTGTACTTTATAGTGTTCAGATAAACCGCAGTCTTAAACGGAATGATTAAAAAACTTTAGCATAAGAAAACAGCATATGTGCTTACAGTATAATCTGTTGTCACATATGCTGTTTATTTGATTATGCGATATGTTTTATTCAAAAGCGTTGACTATTAAACACGTAATATAATCGATAAGAAGAGATTATTGATATAAAAGTCTAAAATTTTTTAAAACAATTTAACTCAATAAGCTCTATCAGCCGATTGCGCGCAGAAGTTCCTCGGTTTTGTCCGTGTCTTCCCAGCGAACGCCGAGTTCTTCTCTGCCCATATGACCATATGCCGCAAGGGGAAGATACTCTGTTTCTCTGAGCTTGAGCTGCTCGATAATCGAATTCGGGCGGCAGTCAAATACCTTTTCAACAGCTTTTGCAAGCTGCTCATTTGTATATTTTGATGTGCCGAAAGCGTCAACCATTATAGATACAGGCTTTGCAACTCCGATTGCGTAAGCAAGCTGAATTTCGCATTTCTTCGCAAGTCCTGCCGCAACAATATTTTTTGCGATATAACGGCTGTAATACGCTGCGCTGCGGTCAACCTTTGTCGGGTCCTTGCCGCTGAAGCATCCGCCGCCGTGGCGTGAAAATCCGCCGTAGGTGTCAACAATAATCTTTCTGCCCGTAAGTCCCGAGTCTCCCACAGGTCCGCCGATTACAAATCTGCCTGTCGGATTGACGAAAATCTTAGTGTTGTCATCAAGAAGCTCTGAGGGAATAATCGGCTCTATAACATACTTTATTATATCGGCTCTGATTTGCTCAAGAGATACGTCCTCGTCGTGCTGAGTTGATACAACAACCGTATCCACTCTTAAAACCTTGTCGTCGTCATATTCAACCGTAACCTGAGTTTTACCGTCGGGACGCAGATAGGGGAGTGTGCCGTCTTTTCTTACCTTTGCAAGCTGTTTTGCAAGTTTGTGAGCAAGTGAAATCGGCAGGGGCATAAGCTCCTTTGTTTCGTCGCAGGCATATCCGAACATCATACCCTGATCTCCTGCGCCTATCTGATTGTTGACATCGTTTTCGCCGTCCTTTAGCTCATAGCTTTCGTTAACGCCCATAGCAATGTCGGGCGACTGCGAATCAATAGAAGTTATAACAGCGCATGAATTTCCGTCAAATCCGCACTTGGGGTCGTTGTATCCGATGTCTTTAATGACCTTTCTTGCAATGGCTGTTGTATCAATATTGCAGTCAGCCGTTATCTCACCCATAATATGCACAACGCCCGTTGTCGCCGTAACCTCGCACGCAACATGAGCGTTTTTATCCTGTTTTAAAATGCTGTCGAGAATAGCGTCTGAAATCTGGTCGCAAACCTTATCGGGATGTCCTTCCGTAACGGATTCGGATGTAAAAAAGTGCTTTGCCATATATATACCTCCTGTTAATCTGCAAAAAAATAACGCCTTTCAACCGAAAGGCGTATAATCTACTCATCTTTCGGTAAAACCGCAGGATTTAGCACCTTGCAAAAGCAGGTTGCCGGACTTCATAGGGCCTGTCCCCTCAGTCGCTCTTGATAAGATTTTCTTCAATTTTCTCATTTATTATATAACAAAAAATTTAAAAATACAATATCTAAAAATATATTTGTGTATTTTTCTTCATATTTACCGTTTGAACTCGTATAAATTGTCGATAATTAATGCTTTTAATTTTTATTTGCCGATAATTTAGAGTTTTTTTAAAAAATTACCCAGAAAACTTTGTTTTGCCATCTTAAAAAATTGCTTTATTTTATTATATTCTCTGGCGGAAATATTTTTGAGCTTTCAAAATTACGGCAAAAGCAACAAAATACATTATGCTACTTGTTAAAAATAGCTATATGATAAAGCATTATGACTAAATGATGTCGAAAAAAATATATATTTTAACGAATTATTTTAATATTACACATAATTTTAAATTGTAAAATATTATTTTTTATTTAAAATTCTTGTTTTATTTCGTGCAATATAGTATAATATACGTTGGCGGACTTGTAAAATTTAAAGTATAACGCAAACCCGCGGCCAAACGGATGATTTACCGCTTTTTCGGCTCAGTAATCGGCATAGAGCGTTTAATGTACATAAGCAATGTGATTTTTACTGCTGCCGCAATAAAGCTGTTTTTTCGGTCATTGCAGGTTTTTACAAATGAGTATTGGAGGTTGTTTTAATGACAGAATCATCTCTTAATGCTTTCAAGGGCACTCTTGCTCAGGAAAGAGAGTTAAAGGATGTAATCGCAAAGCACAAGGATATGCCTGGTGCGCTTTTGCCTGTTTTGCAGGAGGCGCAGGGAATCTACGGTTATCTGCCGATTGAGGTTCAGCAGATGGTTGCCGACGGACTTGGAATTTCGCTAAGCGAGGTTTACGGCGTTGCGACATTTTATTCCCAGTTCAGCTTAACGCCGAAGGGTGAACACAGGATAAGCGTGTGTCTCGGTACGGCATGCTATGTTAAGGGAGCAGATAAAATTCTTGCCGCACTTGAAGAAAAGCTCGGAATAAAAAGCGGCGAATGTACTCCCGACGGCATGTTTTCAATAGATTCCTGCCGCTGTGTAGGAGCCTGCGGACTTGCCCCCGTAATGATGATTGACGACGAAGTTTACGGTAAGATGACTCCCGATCAGGTGGACGGTATTATTGATAAATATATTAAAAAGGGGGGTAAATAACCTATGAAACTTGAGGAACTCAACAAGATAAAAAAAGAACACGAACAAATCGTAAAGGTAAGAAAACTCATTGCCTCCGAGGGTGAGAAGCTTGCCAAAAAGACGGGCTACCGCAAGCAGGTGCTTGTCTGCGGAGGAACGGGCTGTAACTCTTCGGGCAGTAAAAAGGTTATTGCCGCTCTTGAAAAATCGCTCAAGGCAAACGGTCTTGAAAAGGAAATTCTCGTTGTAAGAACGGGCTGCTTCGGACTTTGCTCGCTCGGCCCGATTATGATTGTTTATCCCGAGGGCGCCTTCTACTCTCAGGCTACTCCCGAGGGCGTAGAGAGAATCGTAAAAGAGCACCTCAAGGAAGGCAAGGTTGTAAAGGAGCTTTTGTACGAGAAAACGGTTCACGAGGACGGCTCGATTATCTCGCTTTCGGAAACCAATTTCTATAAAAAGCAGCTTCGTGTAGCGCTGAGAAACTGCGGCGTTATCGACCCTGAAAACATTGACGAGTACATAGCTGTTGACGGTTATCAGGCGCTTGCAAAGGTGCTTACAAAGATGACCCCCGACGATGTTATAAATGAAATCTCCGCTTCGGGACTCCGAGGAAGAGGAGGCGGCGGCTTCCCGACAGGCAGGAAGTGGTCGTTTGCAAAAGCAAGCGTAAACGATGTAAAATATGTGTGCTGTAACGCCGACGAGGGCGACCCGGGTGCGTTTATGGACCGCTCAATCCTTGAGGGCGACCCTCAGTGCATTATCGAGGCAATGATAATTGCGGGTTACGCAATAGGCGCTCACCACGGCTTTGTGTACATCAGAGCGGAATACCCGATTGCGGTTGAAAGACTGCAAAAGGCTATTGACCAGGCTAAGGAATACGGCTTCCTCGGCAAGGATATATTCGGTTCGGGCTTTGATTTTGATATGGAAATCAGACTCGGCGCAGGCGCGTTTGTCTGCGGCGAGGAAACGGCGCTCATGACCTCTATCGAAGGCAACAGAGGCGAACCCCGTCCCCGTCCGCCGTTCCCAGCAGTTAAGGGATTGTTCGGAAAGCCTACCGTACTTAATAATGTTGAAACATACGCAAATATCGCTCAGATTATTTTAAACGGAAGCAAGTGGTTTACGTCAATGGGAACGCCGACAAGCCCCGGCACAAAGGTATTTGCCCTCGGCGGTAAAATAACAAACGTAGGACTTGTGGAAATCCCCATGGGCACAACTCTGCGTGAAATCGTTGAAGAAATCGGAGGCGGAATCCCGAACGGCAAAAGGTTTAAGGCGGCGCAGACAGGCGGACCGTCAGGCGGATGTATTCCTGCACTTCACATTGATACTCCTATTGATTACGACAGTTTGCTTGCCCTCGGCTCAATGATGGGCTCGGGCGGTATGATTATTCTTGACGAGGACACCTGTATGGTGGATATTGCAAAGTTCTATCTTGAGTTTACCGTTGACGAAAGCTGCGGCAAATGCACACCCTGCCGTGTCGGCACACGCAGACTTTTGCAGTTCCTCGAAAAGATTACATCGGGTCACGGCGAGATGGAGGATTTGGAAAAGATCGAAGAGCTTTCCCGTCATATGCAGACATCTTCGCTTTGCGCTCTCGGTCAGACTGCTCCAAACCCCGTGCTATCCACTATGGCTTATTTTAAAGATGAGTATATTGCTCATATCAAGGATAAGACCTGCCCCGCAGGCGTCTGCAAGGCGTTGATGAAGTACGAGATTATCCCTGCAAAGTGCAAGGGCTGTACGCTTTGTGCGCGCAACTGTCCCGTTTCCGCTATCAAGGGCACGGTTAAACAGCCCCATGTTATTGACCAGGATAAGTGTATCAAGTGCGGACTTTGCATGAAGAATTGTAAGTTCGACGCAATCTACACACATTAAGGAGGGGTAATTATGGATATGGTACATCTTAAAATCAACGGTATCCCTGTCGAGGTGCCGAGCAACTATACTATTATTCAGGCGGCAAAGGCTGCCAAGATTGAAATTCCGTCTCTTTGCTATCTAAAGGATATAAACTGTATCGGTGCGTGCCGTGTGTGCGTAGTCGAGGTAAAGGGCAAGAGAGGTCTTATAGCTTCGTGCGTTTATCCCGTTGAGGAGGGCATGGAGGTATTTACAAATACGCCAAAGGTAAGAGCTTCAAGAAAAACTACCATTGAGCTTATCCTTTCAACTCACCACAAAAAGTGCCTTTCCTGCGTACGAGGCAACAACTGCGAGCTTCAGAAGCTTGCGTTTGACTACGGCGTTGACGAAGACCGCTTCAAGGCGGAAGAACCGATTTATGAAATCGACGACCAGTCTCCCTATATTGTCCGTGACAACAACAAATGCATCCAGTGTATGCGCTGTGTTGCCGCCTGCAAAAATGTTCAGCAGATTTCCGTCATCGGACCCATTCAGAGAGGCTTCAAGGTTCATGTCGGCTGTGCGTTTGAAAAAGGACTCGGCGATTCCCCGTGCGTCGGCTGCGGTCAGTGTATTGTAAGCTGTCCTGTCGGTGCGCTCAACGAAAAGAGCCAGATTGACGAAGTATGGGACGCAATTTCAGATCCCGACAAGCATGTTGTTTTCTACACCGCCCCGTCAATCAAGGCAACTCTCGGCGAAAGCTTCGGTATGCCCATCGGCACAAATGTTGAGGGTAAAATGGTTTCAGCTATCCGCAGACTCGGTGCTGACAAGGTGTTTGATATGGACTTTACCGCCGACCTCACAATTTTGGAGGAGGCAAACGAGCTTGTTGAGCGAATAACCCGCAAGGAAACACTTCCGATGTTTACTTCCTGCTGTCCGGGCTGGGTAAAATTTGTTGAGCACTATTATCCCGAGATGATTCCGAATCTCTCAACCTGTAAATCTCCGCAGGCGATGTTCGGCGCTGTTTTAAAGACATATTACGCTCAGAAATATAATATCGACCCCGAAAAGATGTTTGTCGTTAGCGTAATTCCCTGTACGGCAAAGAAATTTGAGGCTACCCGTCCCGAACTGCGCACATTTGATTTTGATGATGTTGATGTTGCGCTCACAACAAGAGAGCTTGCAAAGATGATAAAGGGTGCAGGCATCAAACTTGAGGATATGGACGACGAGGACTACGACGCACCGTTCAACAAGGCAACGGGCGGCGGCGCAATCTTCGGCGCAACGGGCGGCGTGCTTGAGGCGGCTCTGCGTACCGCGGCAAGAATGCTCGACGGCTCGTTTAAGAAGATTGATTTTAAAGAGGTAAGAGGTCCCGAAGAGGTAAGAGAGGCTAAGTACAGCGTTGCAGGCGTTGAAATCAAGGTGGCTGTAACATCAGGCCTCGGAAATGCGAGAAAGCTTATTGATAAAATCAAGAAGGGCGAAGCCGACTATCAAATGGTTGAGATTATGGCATGTCCCGGCGGATGTATCAACGGCGGCGGTCAGCCTGTTCAGAGCGACAGCGTCCGCAACTATGTTGATCTCAAGGCTCTGCGTTCAAAGGCTCTTTACGATTACGACAAGAAGTCCAAGTACAGAAGCAGTGACGAAAGCCCTGTTATTAAAACCGTCTATGATGAGTTTTTTGACGCTCCGGGTAAGCCCAGAGCTCACAAACTGCTGCATACAAAGTATGTCAACAGAGGAAACCACTGATTTATGTAAATATATCAACTGCCCCACCGAATATTATGCGAGGTGGGGCTGATTGTATTTTGAAGCAAAAAATTTAAAAATTTTTTAAAAAGTGAAAGGATTTTAAGTTTTGAATCGTATTAAGGGTGAAAGCATCAAAAAATATTGATGAATTCGATACCAATTACAAGGAGGAACTTAAAATGAAAAAAATTATTATTGGTATAATCAGCTCGGCAATCATCCTTTCAGCGGCGACAGCTTCTGCTTTCGCTCTATCGTCTGACAATTTCGGCAAAAACTATACAGACGCAGACAATGACGGTGTTTGCGATAACATCGGTACGCTAAGCTCAAAAGGCAGCGGCAATAACGGAAACGGCGCAGGCTATGTAGACGCCGACAACGACGGAATTTGCGACAACAAGGGCACAGGTAACGCATACGGCAACGGCGGTAACGGTGCAGGCTATGTAGACGCCGATAACGACGGAATCTGCGACAACAAGGGCACAGGCAACGCATACGGCAACGGCGGAAACGGTGCAGGCTATGTAGACGCTGACAACGACGGAATTTGTGACAACAAGGGCACAGGCAACCAAAACGGCAACGGTGGAAACGGCGCAGGCTATGTAGACGCTGACAACGACGGAATCTGCGACAACAAGGGCACAGGCAACCAAAACGGCAACGGCGGAAACGGCGCAGGCTATGTGGACGCCGATAAAGACGGAATCTGCGACAACAGGGGAACAGGCTGCGGAAACGGCAACGGAAGATGCAGAAATAAGTAAAATCTGAAAAATTCTAAAATAAGGGGGGAGAGCGGTGCGAAGTGAATACGAGGTAAACAGAGCAATTGACAAATATTCCGACACAGTCAAGCGAATATGCGTTGTGTATCTGAAAAGTCATTCCGACATAGAGGACATATTTCAAACGGTATTTATGAAGTATCTGCTCTCCTCAAACGAGTTTGAAAGCGATGAACACGAAAAAGCTTGGTTTATTCGTGTAACAATAAACTGCTGCAAGGATTTGTTAAAAAGCTTTTTCAAAAAAAACACCGTACCTCTCGAAATCATAGCCGAACAATCGGTTGAAATGCCGAGTGAAAACAGTCATGTGCTTGAGGCGGTGCTGTCGCTCCCGAAAAAGTACAAAGAGGTAGTGTATCTTTACTATTACGAGGAATACACGGCGGTTGAAATTTCAAAGATTTTAAGCAAAAACGTAAATACGGTATATACTCTTTTGTCAAGGGCAAAGGCACTCTTAAAAGAAAAACTGGGAGGTGAAGAGTATGAGTAACAGAATACAGACTGCTTTAAACGAGATTTGTGCGCAAGATGAGCTCAAACAGAAAACCAAAAACACTTTGCTCAAAGCAATGGAAGCGGAAAAAGCCAAAAATCATTTTAAGTGGCAAAAGCTCGTGTTAGCGCCCGTTTGCGCCGTGCTCATTTGTGCAGCCTGCTTCGGCTTCATCTCTTATAATGTTGAGGTGTGTGCGATAAGCATAGATATAAACCCCTCAATAGAACTCGGAATCAACGGCTACAACAGGGTAATAAGTACCAAGGGCTATAATGACGACGGTGAAAAACTTATTGAGTGCGTTGATGTCAAAAATATGAAATACGAGGACGCCGTCGCAAAAATTCTCGAATGTGACGAGGCCGACAGGTATTTAACCGATGACAACATCGTTGTTGTTACCGTGGACTCCGATTCTGATGAAAAATCCGACGAAATGCTCCAAAACATTGAAAAGTGCGGCAATTCGCAGGGCAATATGTATTGCTACAAAAACAGCGCCGATTCTGTGGAGGAGGCTCACGCAAACGATGTTTCGTTCGGAAAGTACAACGCATATCTCGAACTCAAAAAATATGACCCCGATATTACTGTTGATGAAATCAAAGATATGACCATGCGTGAAATCAGGGATAAAATAAGTCAATATACTGCCGATTTGTCCGAAGATGAAACGGCTTCGCAAAGCACACAGGGTGCGCAGTCACAGGGTTACGGCGGTAACTCAAGCGGACAGCAAAACGGAGGCGGACTTCATGACGGAAGCGGTCAGCAAAACGGAAACGGACTTCATGACGGCAGCGGTCAGCAAAACGGCAAGGGAAAGGGCAAAGGTGCAAATTCCGATTAATAATTCCCATAAGAAAATAATAAAATAAACCAAAACAAGCTCTCTTTCGGAAAATCAGCGGTGAAAACCGATTTTCCTGTAAGAGGGCTTTTTATAGCGGCAAAAAATTAAAAATCAGCGGTAAAGGTGATTAAATCCGCCTTGTGCAAATTATCTTACACTCAGTATAATTTAACATATATTGTATAAAATAGTAATGCATAACTAAAGAAAGGCGGTTTAATAATGACTCCAAGCTTAAAGCTGATGCCCAACTACGACGGCTCGTATGATTTATGGATTGAATATTCCAGAAACGATGTTGAATTTGCAGAGGAATTTGATGTTAAAAAAGAGATAAAAACAAATTCTCAGAAAATCCTTGAAACAGCGCTCGCCTATTCAAAACGGGTAAAGATAAAGAGTGTAAAAATACTTGTGTCGGGATCGCTTATAGCCACCGTGGCATTTTCGTCTTTTATAAGCGCATTTGCCGGCAACGACAGGTATTCAATGGGTTATCTTTACAGCGGAACGGATATTCAGCAGATTGAATATGTCAATCAGACGAACAACGCCCTTGACGTGGTATCGCCCAGTTATTTTGACATTCGTGAGGACGGTAGCCTGAAGCTCAATTACCTCAGCCCTTATTTTATAAAAACAATGCACGACAAAGGCATTAAGGTTGTGCCGTTTTTGAGCAACCATTGGAACAGAACCGCAGGAATAAACGCACTCAAAAATGTTGAGTTGCTGTCAACGCAAATTGCCGAGTATGTAAAGGAATATGACCTTGACGGCGTTAATGTAGATATAGAAAATGTCACGCATGAGCAAAGGGAACAGTACACAAAGCTTGTACGGCTTCTGCGTGAGAAAATTCCCGCCGATAAGGAAATCTCCGTTGCCGTTGCCGCAAATCCGAACAACTGGCAGACAGGCTGGCACGGCTCATATGATTACACCGCTCTGGCGCAGTATGCCGACCACCTGCTTGTAATGGCGTATGACGAGCATTACGAGGGAGGAGACGCAGGTTCGGTTGCGGGAATTGATTTTGTGGAAAACTCAATAAAATACGCTCTTAGCAAAACATCGTCAGATAAAATCGTAATCGGCATACCTTTTTACGGCCGTGTATGGAGCCTTGACAGCAATCGAATCGTCGGCAAGGGCGTAAGCAGTAAAACCATACAGCAAATCCTCAAAAACTGCGAATCAAAAGTGACCTACGATGAGATAAGTCAGTCTGTTAAGGCGGAGTTTACGGTAACAAAGCAAAGCGGCAATTTTACTGTCGGCGGAGATTTTGTATTAGAGCCTGGAAAATATGTTGTATGGTATGAAGATGACCGTTCGTATCAAAGCAAACTCAGCCTTATAAATAAGTATAACCTAAAGGGAGCGGGAGCATGGTCATTGGGACAGGAGGATATTTCCGTATGGGAACATTACGAAGCGTGGCTCAACGGTGACGATGACGCAGATGCGGAAGTTTCGGAGCCTACCGCCCCGACGGTTTCTCAGCCGACCGTACCGACTGTTCCGACAGTTACCGAGCCGACATCTCCGAGCAACCCGACCGAGCCGACAAGTCCCACCGTCTCCGAACCGTCAAAACCTGCGCAGGAAAATTATACAGAAGCCTGGATTGCCGAGAACCAAACAAAAGTGTCCGTATATAAAAATTCAAACCTCAGGGGCAAGATTATCGGATATGTGTCGGGAGGCACTAAAGTTTCGGTATCAAAAAAATCCGACACCGTTTACAAGATAAAACTTTCCGACGGGCAGGAGGGATATATTGCCTCGTGTTATCTTACTTTTGAAAAAAATCCCGACACATCTGCGCCGCAGAAGCCGTCACAGGAATATTTTATTTACGAGGTAAAATCGGGCGATACGCTCTGGAAAATTTCTCAGCAGTATTTGGGAAGCGGAAGCAGATACACGGAAATTATGAAGCTAAACGACCTTAAAAGCGAGATAATATACGCAGGTATGAAATTAAAAATCCCCGTATCTCAGGAAAATGCGCCCGAAGCCGAAGAGACTTTCAGAGAATACACCGTAAAAAAAGGCGACACCCTCTGGAAAATAGCAAAGTCAAAGCTCGGCTCAGGCGACCGCTACACGGAAATCATTGTCCTCAACCGCCTTACAGGCACAACAATCTACGCAGGACAGGTCTTAAAACTGCCGAATAATTAAATTAACTTGAAAACAAAGCAAATATAATAAGCAATTTTTAATAAAAAAACAAGCTTTCTCACGGTGGTATGTTATTTTCCGCCGTGAGAAAGCGTCTTGTTTCGTAAATAATTTTATGAATAAACGAAAGAAAAATTCATATATTTTATGTTATATAAAAACATACAGTATTACTGGTTGATTTTAGAAAACGCTGTGTTATAATAGCGGTAAGAACAATAGCGATTATCAGTTTTATCTGATGCCGTCAGCGAGTCGCTGCCGGTTTGCATTTGACAAATGCACAGCACGGCAAACTCTGTCGCCGTAATTAGGGCAAACTTCGTTTGCAAAAATACGGCTTCCATAGTTAGCATACAAATTGTATTGTTCTTAATAAGCTCAAAGAGAGGGTAGCACATATGATTATATACAGAGAGTTATCCTCTCTTGAAGCGGATTTAAGGTTTAAAGCAAAAACCCTTTACGCAATCAGTAATAATATATCGGCGCATTATAAAAAAGTTAAAATCCGCAAAAAACACGGCGGAACAAGAACGCTTTACATACCTGACGAAATATTAAAAAAGGTTCAGCGAAGAATTAACAAGATTATATTATCGCTTTTTCCCGTTTCACCTTATGCAACGGCGTATGTTTACGGAGGCGGAATCAAGAAAAATGCGTTGCCTCATTTAAACAAATCTCAGATTCTGAAACTGGATATATATAAATTCTTTGATTCGGTCACTTATTCGGATATAAAATCCAAAGTGTTTAATTCAAAAATGTTTTCCGAGCAAAACAGAATCTTGCTCACAAACCTTTGCTCTACTAATGACGCTTTGCCTCAGGGCGCACCTACATCTCCGACTATATCAAACATATTGCTTTATGATTTTGATGTGGCTGTCGGCACTTGGTGCAAAGAGCGGAAAATTACCTATACACGCTACTGTGATGATATGACATTTTCGGGAAGTTTTAATGTTAATGAAACAGTTAATTTTGTAAGAGAAAAATTGAAAGAAAACGGATTTTTGCTTAAAAAAGAGAAAACCTTAACTGCAAATCAATCTCACAGACAGTCGGTTACTGGGGTTATTGTTAATTCTGAATTAAATGTGCCGATTGAATACAGAAAGAAACTGCGTCAGGAGCTTTATTACTGTAAAAAATTCGGTATTGAATCTCATCTCGAACACATAAACTCTGATTTTTCAAGGGAAAAATTTATAAATCATATGCTCGGTAAAATCAGGTATGTTTTGTATATAAACCCGACTGATGAAAAGATGAAAAGATATAAAAATTGGCTGATAAACGAGAAACGCAATTAAATTAAATTCAGAGCCGAAATTGATATTTCAGTTTTCGTATAACAGATGAGCTGTGACAGGTTAAAGTATGAGTTAATAGGTGACCGGGCATTTTTGGACAGCTTTCACCCGTTACGGTTCCATAATTTTCGTCCCTTTTCAGTGTTCGGCTTGCCGCCGATGTTTTGTTTTCTGTATCAATGTTCCTTTATCCACCGTTTAATATGGTTTCCGCTCTCTCACAGTACCGGTCGGGGAGGGCGGTTTTTTATTTTACATAATCGTAATTGTGGTAGTGGTGTATTCATAATCGCTTTCTATGTAAACATTACAATCTCCTCTGCATGAATTAAGCGGGACATACCACCGCCACCCGGAATTACCGGACGTATTTGTGATTTTCGGTGAAACATTTGTTTGTTGAACATAACCGTCGCCGTAAGTTACCGTAATTCTATATTCAGTATTCGGTTTGCCGTTTATTTCAACATAGGCTTTTTCACCGGGATAAACATAATCGGATTTTAAAACAACCATGTCATTAGAGTAAGTTTTTTCAACATCAGGTGTAAAATTTATTTTTTGAGAAATTAAAGAAATTGATAATGTGATAACAGCAACCGAAATAATTATTAATAATATACTCAAAATTATTTTACTCGACAAACGGTAGCGTTTATTACATTTCGTACATATTTTAGTATTTTTATCAATGATTCCGCCGCATACCTTGCAATATTTCGGCACCATCTTATTTATAAATCTCTTCGGATAAAAATATTGCTTTCCGCACGATGTACATTTTTTGTTTTCATCAAGAGGATTTCCGCA
>CALYBP010000031.1 GCA_944415425.1 uncultured Ruminococcus sp.
ATTATCAGAATCCTCAATTATTTTTCTTCTATCACAAACGGCTTTACTGAAGGCAGATACAACAAAATCATATTTTAAAAAAAGAAATGATTACAGCTACAGAACTTGCAGACGTTTTCGCAACCATATTTTATATTTCATTTCTTACCAAATGCAAGAACAAGCGACAGGTTGATTCGCTATCGCTTGTTCATAACAAAATTTCTTTTTGTATTTATCCCAACTATTGACAAACAGCCGGTATTAATAGTTATTCAAAGTTAATTTCGCCGTCGTATTTCTTCTTAAACATATCGAATACGGTCTGCAAAACCTCTTCATCATCTATACTTACATACTCTTCGTTTTCTTCGTCAAGAGCGTTAATTTTGAGTATTACAACCTCGTCGGCATCCTCATCGTTTTCGATAAGCACAATGTACTCCTCACCGTCATATTCTACAACATCGAGAAACTCAAACTCAACCTCGTTACCCTCGTCATCAGTAAGAGTAATAAGCGCGTCCTCGTTTTCAAATTCTTCAATCATTTTTTCGTTGTCAGCCATAGTATTACCTCGCTTTCTCAAACTTTCTTAAAGTATAACCGTAACAAGGGCAAAAGTCAATAGTGTGTTTTACCGCAACATTTTATTGTCCCTTGATATGCTCGCAAGAAAAGATTTTTTCATACGCATTGTTATCAAGTATCATTCTTGAAACCGTAAACATATTTGAACATTTACTGTTCAAGGCGTCAATATCGTCCTTGTTTTCGGAGTTTTTAAATGCCGTATATTCTCCCGAATTTGAGTTATACATTCCGTTTTGAGAAATCCAGCTTCTGTCCGCAAAAACTACAAACGGGTCCTTTCCGCCGAAAACATCGGTTCCCGACAGCGTGCGGCTGTCATATTCAAATCCGAGCATATTAAGCATTGTCGGCAAAACATCAATACTTGAGCAGTATGTTTTTACACTCACGGGCTTCTCCATAGAACCGCTCCACAAAAGCCATGAGTTTTTATACCTTTCAAATACCGTGTCCACCTTGTGCCCCGCAAGCTCATCAAGCCCGTTAAACTCATCAAGCGAATACGGATAGTGGTCGCTTGTAATGCAAATCACCGTATTGTCAAGCTTGTCTGCCTTTTCAAGTCTGTTTATAAGATATTCAATCGCTCTGTCAAGCTCTATATTTGCCGCAAGATAACCCTTTACCTCGTCGCTGTAATCCAAATTTTTGACAAGCTCTGCGTTTCGCTCGCTTATTGTATTGTACGAATACCCGCCGTGACCGCTGACAGTCATATAGTACACGCTGAAGCTGTCGGCAGTTATATAATCATCAACGGTATTCTGCATCATTTTAAGGTCGGAATTAGGCCATACATTTTCACCGAGGTCAAGGCCTTTGCCAATAGCCTTGTAGTCATAACCGATATTTTTAAGGTATTCGTCACGGTCGTAGTAATCATAAGTATGATTATGATATGCCAAAACCTTTTCATATCCGTTATTACGACTTTGCTCTCCGAGTGAAAAAGGGAAATTAATATTCTGCTCGGCAGACTGCGAAAAGCTCCACACTCCGGACTTCGGAATAAGCCCCGTAAGATTTGCATATTCTCCGTCGGTCGTGCTGACGCCCCAAGCGGGAAGATAATAGTTATCAAACTGAAATCCCTCGCTGTACAGCTTGTACAGGGTCGGTGTAAGTTCCTTGTCAACGGCGTATTGCGAAAAGCTCTCCGCAGTAATAAAAATAATGTTATACCCGTCAAAACAGCCCGTGTACTCATTTGTATAGCTGGGTGTATTTTCGGAAAAATATTCATAAAGCGATTTTAATTCCTCGCTATCTTCATTATCAGACAGCTTCTTAAAATCAGTATCTATAATATTTGGTGTTTTCTTTTTGTCCGTCGTATCCGCCGTTGCGGGCAAAGCATCAGAGCCGGAATCAATTTTTACAATTTTTGACGATGCACCGAAAAGCAAACGGCTCATATCAAGCCTTTGCATTGTCAACAAACCGAATCGTTCGCATACGGTATTTTGCTGAAGCTCACCGTAATAGAGATTGTACGGACTTTTTGCATCTTTCGATTCTGCCGTAAAATTGACAAGCGATACCCCTATTATCTGAACACAAACGGCAGAGCTGATAAATAAGATTTTTTCACGCCTCGATGATTTATAAAACATATTTAATCTTTTTGAGAATATCACTAAAAATATTATCGGCAGAAAAATTAATATTATAAATACAATTCTGCTTTTTATCGCCGTCATAATCATATCAACCGAATTAAGCGCCTGTCCTGCTCCGCCGTTTGATATACTGCTGACAACAAAGAATGTGCCGAAGACATTGTAGTATACCACCTGAGTGTTGTAATATATTGACAGACAAACACTCACTCCAAACGCAATTCCCCTGTTAATCCGCTCACTTTTAAATATTGAAGAAATAACCGTAAAAACAAAAGACGGAAAAACCGTAAATATCAGCGTAAACCACAAACCGTCTAAGATACTAAATCCCGATGAAAGCTTCAAAATAAACTCCATAAAAAGTACGGCTATCGGAAAATAAAGCGCTGTTGAGAGCGAACCTTTTGACTTATTATTCTTCTCGGGCATTTCGTAATAAGTGAAATTAATTTTATCACTTTTTATAAAATGACTCCGTCTTACAATATTCTGCCCGTTAGAATCATCGTGTTTTTTGTTATCCATTAAAGCACCTTTACTTAAAATATCCTTCATTACGATAAAATATGAATTTATTTGATGTTATTATATGCATTTTTCCCTATGACAGGGTAAAACTTTTGTAATACGGGGCACACAAGCCAAATTATTATAACCCAAAAGTAAACAAAAGCGGAAGCACTTAGGCTCCCGCTTTAACCTGAATGTTTTTAATTTTATTTATAACGTCTGCCGTTATTTTTGTAACGGTTCGCAGATGACTTAGGAAGCCTTACATCCGCTGTATCAAAGCGTCTGCTTCTGTCCAGTTGTCTTTTCCTTGCAGATTCAGAGCTGTACCCGTCTGAATATCTGCCCGAAGATTCATTTCTTGTTCCTGCGTAAGCATACTTTCTTTTATCGGAAGCCTTTGCGCCTGAAATTTTACCTTTTTTCCTTACAGCCGAGAAAATCAAATATGCTATGCCGGCAGCGCTGAGTATAAGACAGATTATTCCGCATACAAGCATCCATTCTCCGTTATCCGACGTACTGTTGTTCTTTTTAATAAAGTTAAAGTCATCGGAACCGCCGTCATCGCCTGCGTTTTTGAGGTTTGCGGAAATATCCTTCCAGTCATTTTTCGACAAAACGCTGTCATCTATATCGGAATCTGAATCATAAAGCGCAGCCGATGGAGCAGTACTCTGGGGAGGAACATATGTCTGCCCTCCTCCGACATACAAATCCGAGCTTTGCTGGCTGTCGCTTGAATCATCATACCAATCATCATAATACGGTTCTGTCACTACCGGATCTGTTTCGGGTTCGTAGTAAGGGTCCGTCACAGGTTCGTAAGTAGGAGCTTCAGTTTCGGGAACATAATCGGTGACATAAGTCGGCTCAACATAAACTGTTGTTTCAACCTGCGTGGGGTAATCTGTTGCCAAAACATCGTCATCAATGCCGTCGTCGTCCAAATCGACAGCAAAGGCAGTTGCCGTTATAATTGATATAGACAAAACAAATATCAGTAAAACCGTAACAAGCTTTGTGAGTCTGCTCATACAAACTCCTTTCTCGGATAAAATCAGAATTATTCTACGTTTTCACCGTCATCTGCGGCGGCAGTAGTCGGTTCTGCGGGAACAAAAAACATCTTTGGATCGTATTTATCTATAACTGATGTGTTTTCTTCGTACTTGAGTTTCTTTGTAAGATCTTCTAAATAATCGGCGAACTCGTCACTCTTCATATTAGCCAAGACGCTGTCGCTGTTTGTTTCATCAGCAAGATACTCCTGCTTTGAATCATTAACATCTCTCTTATAAATAAAGTAGTAAACCGCATTTTCTCCGCTGCCTACCTTTACGGAAGCAGCCTTGTTGTTGTCAAGCTCTTTGAGTGCGTCCTTTACCTCGTCGCCGAGCGAGCTGTTCTCAAGATTTTCTATGTTAGAAACAGACGGGTCTGACTCAATATCGTTTGCTTTCATATACTTTGCCAAAACATCATCGTATGATGTGCCGCCGTTTACTTCTTTAACATATCCGTCGATTTCATCGGTAACTTTCTTTGCCTCTTCCTCAGACATAGCAACATTGGTAGATGCACCCGTTTCATCGGTTGAAGCTGTGTAAAGATTTACGGTAAAGTAGCTGTAATCAGTATAATTTTTGCTGAAATACTCGGAAAGTTCTTCATCGGTAACCTCTCTTGAGCCGCCGTCTTTATAGAGCTTGTCAAAGAGCGCCTGATATTTAACGCTGTACTCTGTTGAGCAATAAGAAAAGCTGTCAAGCGAAATGCCGAACGGCTCCAAATCATCGCTCATCGGCATAAAGTAACCGTAATCGGCATATTGTCCGACATTCCAGTAGGTCTCTGCCTGTTCGTCGGCAGAAGCAAGAGAAGCCTCGGAAACCTCAACATTTTCCTTCTCAAGCTGCTCATCAAGAACAAGATATGTCAGGCACATTTTCTTTGCCTCTTCCTTGATCCACTTGCTTGCTACTTCCTTGTTACCGTCATCATCGGTAATTTCCATATCAAGCCACGAATCGGATGTTTCGTCGTAATCTTCAAGCTCGGAAGCGTAAGTTTTTGCCTGCTGATATGCGGTGTCAAGCGAATAGATATAAACACCTATTGCAAGTTCTCTGTCTCCTGATCTGTAAGACCATTCCTTGTTAAGACTTATCGGCGTACATCCCGAAACTATAACAACGGAAAGCACCATAATCATTGCTAAAATAAATGACCCGATTTTTACATTTGGTTTCATATTTTAATACCGTCCTTGTTTAAAAATAGCATTGGATGTACGGTCTGCCGCACACCTCATGCACACATGAAACACTTTCACATTATGCGTACTTGATAATTATACACAAAAAATTCGTCATTGTCTATATATTATTAAATTTTTATCGTATTTTTAAACATTTTATTTGCAAAAATTTTATAATACGACTATATCTTAAAAATACTTTTGAGCATATCAAGAGCGTCGGCGCCCTGCCTGCATTTTACCGCAAGATACGGTTTTGTTCCCGAGCAAAGCATGGCTTTGCCGTTAAGCGCAATTAACAGGTCTGCAACCTGAGGCGATTTTATTTCATTGACATAAAGTAAAACAGAATTTTCGTTTTGCCTTATTTCAAATATTCCCATAGCGTTCGCCTTATTTCTCACAAGCGCAATATCAATAAGCCCTAAAACAGACTCCGGCGGTTCTCCGAATCTGTCGCGAAGCTCATCTTTTACATCCTCGCTGTCCTCAACGCTTCTTATATCGGCAATTCTTCTGTATACATCAAGTCTGAGCGTCAGACTTTCAATATAACTTTCGGGAATATGCGCGTCAACTGAAATATCAATAAGACAGTCAAGCTCTTTGCTTTGATTTTCTTCTCCCCGCTCCTCGCTTACGGCCTCGGCAAGCAGTTTTAAATACATATCGTAGCCCACCGACTCCATATGCCCGTGCTGCTGAGCTCCCATAATATTGCCCGCGCCTCGAAGCTCAAGGTCACGCATTGCAATCTTAAATCCGCTTCCGAACTCGGTAAATTCTCTGATAGCCGCAAGGCGTTTTTGCTGGATTTCGGTGAGCACCTTGTTTTTTCGGAAAGTAAAATAGGCATACGCCCTGCGTGAGCTTCTGCCGACTCTTCCTCTCAGCTGATGAAGCTGTGCAAGTCCCATACAGTCGGCATTTTCTATAATCAGCGTATTTGCATTCGGGAGATCAACGCCTGTTTCGATTATCGTAGTGCATACAAGCACATCGACCTCCTGCTCAAGCATTTTCCGCCATACCTCGCTTAGCTCGTTTTCTTTCATTTTGCCGTGACCTATCGCGATTTTTGCTTCGGGCACGGCCTCAAGAATTTTGCTTGCCTTTGACTCTATGGTTTCAACATTGTTGTGAAGATAAAAAACCTGACCTCCTCGGCGAAGCTCCCGCCTTATCGCCTCGTTTATTACCGCGTCATCGTGCTCAAGCACATAGGTTTGAACCGGCTGGCGGTTTTGAGGAGCCTCCTCGATTACGCTCATATCACGCAATCCGCTCATCGCCATATTAAGCGTTCTCGGTATTGGCGTAGCGGAAAGAGTAAGGACATCCACATTTTTGCAAAGCTCCTTGAATCTCTCTTTTTGAGCAACACCGAATCTTTGCTCCTCGTCTATTATCGCAAGTCCGAGGTCGCGAAATTCAACGTCCTTTTGAACGAGGCGGTGAGTTCCCACTATCATATCTATTTCGCCGCGTTTAAGCTTTAAAAGTATTTTTTTTTGCTGCTTTGCGGTACGGAAACGGGACAAAAGCTCAACTCTTATCGGGTAACCCTCAAATCGTTTTGTAACCGTCTGGTAGTGCTGCCAAGCAAGAATCGTTGTCGGGCAAAGCAGGGCACACTGCTTTGAATCCGCAACGCACTTAAATGCCGCCCTTAAAGCAACCTCCGTTTTGCCGAAGCCGACATCGCCGCAGAGCAGTCTGTCCATGGGAGCTGTTCGCTCCATATCGTGCTTTATCTCTTCGCAGCAGCGAAGCTGATCGGGAGTTTCCTCGTACTCAAAGCTCATCTCAAAATCTCTTTGCCACTCGTTATCTTTTGAAAACGCAAAGCCCTTTGCCTTCATTCGCGCCGAATACAGGGCGATAAGCTCCTTTGCAATATCTTTTACCGACGATTTTACCCTCGCCTTCGCCTTTTGCCAGTCCTGAGAACCGAGGCGGCTAAGCTTTACATTTGTATTTTCACGCGGACCGATATATTTTGCGACCATATCAAGCTGGGTTACGGGCACATACAGCACATCGCCCTTTGCGTAGTCGATTTTAATATAATCCTTTGTAATTCCGTGGGTATCAATCTTTCTTATTCCGCCGAAAATACCTATTCCGTGAACGCTGTGAACAACATAATCACCCGCCGTCAGCTCGGAAAGACTGTAAATTTCCTGTCCGTTTTTGGATTTTTTCGTCCTCTTTTTATCGGGCATGGAAACAGTCTGACCGTAAGTGATAAGGAAAAACTTTTCGCCCGGCAGCTCAAAGCCCGCACTGAGCGAACCCTTTAGAACATATAAAGCGCCGCTCTTTGCGTCATCAAGAGTCTCACAAAGCTGAGCGGGGAATCCGTCCTCGCGCAGGCTGTCGCAAAGGTTTTTTGCGGACTTTTCCGTTCCCGCAAGTATAACGCCTCGGCTTTGCGGCGTAAAAAGGCCTTTAATATCCTCCGAAAGCTGTTTGTATGAGCCGCTCCAGCGGTTAAGCTGTTTTGAGGAAAAACTGATTATATCCGATATATTCAAAGGAATACTGCCGTGAACAAAATTTTCAAGCGCTATTGTACCGTGTGCATTGAAAATATCTATACATTCGTTAAACGTAAGAGTAAACCTGTCAAAGCCACGGCAGAGCACGCCGTCCTCAAAGCCCTGCTTTAATGCTTCGGTGTTTTGGAAGTCCATTGACTTGCCCCTGTCGCTTATATTGCCGAACTCCGAAGCAAAAAAGAGCGTATCACGGTCAAAATAGTCAAAAAGGCATTCGGGCTTATCATAAATTTGACCTATAAATTTATCGGCGTTTGCAATCTGCGCTCCGTTTCTGATAAGCTCAGCTTCACTCAAAAGCGTTTCCTTTGCCTTTGCGCTGTTTTTTGAGCGCAAAAGTCCTGCCTTGCGGACGATTTTATCGGCAAGGGCGTTTTTATCCTCTATTATAATTTCTGTTGACGGAGTAAGCTTTATTTTGCCCGCCTTTTTAAATCGGCGTTGTGTTTCAATGTCAAAATAACTTAAATCGGTAATTTCATCGCCCCAAAACTCAGCTCTGACGGGATATTCGGAATCGGGCATAAAGAAATCAAGTATGCCTCCTCTGAGCGAAAACTGACCGTTACCGTCAACCGCGTCAAAACGCTCGTAGCCGAGAAGAGTCAGCGAACGCACCGCCTTTTCAAGCGGCAGTTCTTCCCCTTCCTCAAATACGACGGCAGAATCCTCAAGCACCTTTTGGGGGACAGTAAGCTGGCTTGCGGCGTCTATGCAGGATATAACTACATCACATTCCTTATCAATCAGCTTTAAAAGCACCTTGAGCCTTGCGTGTTCATATTCATGTGATTTGCCCTGAATATCGAGAAAATTATAGTCACGAACAGGATACACGCACGCTCTGAGCCCCATACAGCAAAGGTCGTTGCACAGGGTCTGTGCTTCCTTTTCATCGGAAGCAACACAAAAAGCCGTGACGCCCCTGAGGCGGCACAGCGAATATATGATATTTGCCTTGTTAATTGCGGAAAGTCCCGACACGCAAAGCGATTTACCTACTTTGGCGTTTTTTAGCAGCGACTTAAACGCAGGTGAGTTTTTCAGAACATTAACAATAAAATCCATTTTACCGTTCATTTTGATGTCCTTGTCATTGTATTAATTTATTAAGTACGAGAAAATTATCCTACTAATTCATATTTCATATCAGTTAAACATATTCATTGCCCTGTCGGTTTTTCCCTCAATAATAAGTTCAACTGCTTTTGACGCATTATCAAACATCGTGTCAAGAGTTTTCAGCTCATCATCGGTAAATTTTGAAAGCACCCAGTCGGCTAAGTCCCAGTTAGGGTTAGGCTTTGCGCCGATTCCTATCTTTATTCTTGGGAAATTTTCACTTCCGCTGAGATATATTATGCTCCGCATTCCCTTTTGACCGCCGTCGCTGCCCTTTGAGCGAATACGCATTTTGCCTACATCAAGCGATATATCGTCAAAAATCACAATTACTTTTTCAGGCGGGATTTTATAAAAATTCATTGCTTCAACAACCGCCTGACCGCTGTTGTTCATATATGTGGTCGGCTTCATAAGCATTACCCTTGCGCCGCCTACCGTACAGTCGCCTACAAAACTCTTGTACTTTACTTTGTTTACTTTACAGCCGTACTTTTCGGCTATATAATCAAGTGCAAGCCAGCCTGCATTATGACGTGTATTTTCATATTTTTTGTCGGGGTTTCCGAGTCCGACTACAAGGTACTCGACCGAACCTCCAAATTTATTTTTTCCGAACATTTTTATCACCGATTCAGTTTTTGAATATATGTTTAAATTCATAAATTCAGTCGTTTAACTTTTATCTGTCTATTAAGTATTTTACGGCAATTAGACTGTTAACATATTCTGCAATTAAAATAAGCGGGCAACATAAGCACCCGCTTGTTTTAAATATTGTATTGCAAATTTACAAAAAATACTGTCACAAAACGACGAATACATTAAGCAAATTATCAGCCGAATGCAGGAGTGAACGGCTTGTCGTTGTAAATTCTCGCGATAGCCTCCGCAAATGTAGGCGCGACGGGAAGAATTGTAAACTTATCAATCATCTTTTCCTGAGGAACGGGTATAGTATCAAGAAGTACAACTTCCTTAATTGCGCTGTTCTTGATTCTCTCAATTGCGGGACCTGAAAGTACAGCATGAGTCGCGCACGCATAAACCTCGGTTGCTCCGCCCTTTTCAACAATTGCGTTTGCGGCATTGCAAAGAGTTCCGGCTGTGTCGATCATATCGTCAACGAGAATTACTTTCTTTCCTCTTGCGTCACCGATAATATTCATAACCTCGCACACATTCGCCTTAGGTCTGCGCTTGTCGATAATTGCAAGGCCCGTGCCTATTTTTGAAGCAAAATTTCTCGAACGTGTAACAGAACCGAGGTCAGGAGAAACGACAATGTAATCATCGGTATTTCCGCCGATTTTTTCTCTCATATGATTTGCAAGAAGAGCGGCACCGTGAAGGTGGTCAACGGGAATATTGAAAAATCCCTGAATCTGATTTGCGTGAAGATCCATTGTAAGCACACGGTCGGCACCTGCGCTTGTGATAATGTCTGCGCAAAGCTTTGCCGAGATCGGATCTCTCGCCTTAGCCTTTCTGTCCTGTCTTGCGTAACCGAAATAAGGCATAACTGCCGTAATTCTTGCCGCCGAAGCACGCTTCATAGCATCAATCATTATGAGCATTTCCATAAGATTGTCATTAACAGGCGTGCATGTTGACTGAACAACAAAGCAGTCGCTTCCGCGCACCGACTCGTGAAGAGAAACGGAAATTTCTCCGTCCGAAAACTGTGTGCAGTCGCTTTTTCCCAGAGGCAGACCCAGACAGCCTGCTATACCCTGAGCTACGTCAACATTTGAACTGCCGGTGAAAATTTTAATATCCTTACCGTGAAAATTCATTGCAATAACTCCTTTACGATTATTTGCTGTGTTTTGCAGTATTTATATCAACATCAATTAACAATTTAACAGGAATAACCCTTTTTTCTTGCAATTTCATTAAGCTCCTCAAGCTGAGCGGTATCGTTTGCGCCTAGCACCGTATCACTGCACTCCGCTGTGTATGCACCGACTGCTCTGCCGTCGGAAAGCAAAAGCTTTATTGCGTCGGGAAGGTAATATTCCTTTGCGTTATTATCGGACTTTATTCTGTCAAGTACGGTTAACAGAAGCTGACAGTCAAACCAAAATCCACCCGAGTTAACCTCGTTAATTTTAAGAGTCTCCTCGTCGGCGTCTTTCTGTTCAACAATAGCTTTAAGCCCGCCCGTCTCATCGCGCACAATTCGTCCGTACCCTGTCGGGTCGTCAACCTTTGCCGAAATTACAGTTGCCGCACTCTTGCTCTGAGTATGCTGAACAAGAGATTTTTGTATCGTGTCGCTTGTCATAAACGGGGCGTCTCCGTTTAGTATAACCACATTCCCGTCATGATTTTTAAGAAAATCCTTTGCCATCATAACAGCGTGCCCCGTGCCGAGGCGCTCTGCCTGATATACGCTTGATACAGGGAAATCAAGATCTGCGATAAAATCGTCGATACATTCCTTTTTAAAGCCCTTTACAATGCAAATATCCTCAATTCCTGCTTTTCTTAAAGCGGAAATCACCCACATAAGCATCGGCTTGCCCAAAACCTCGGACAAAGTCTTCGGTTTTTGTGATTTCATTCTCTTGCCCTCACCGCCGGCAAGAATAACCGCGCAGTTACCCATTTTGCACCTCTTCTTTATTAACAGTAAGCTGATATTTTTCGATTCATTAGCACACTATCAGATATTAATATTATCTCACAAAATATACAAATTTCAAGAGAATTTTACAAAAAAACAACATTAGCCGCTATTTTAAACGATTTATACAATATTAATAAAAAAAATATTCGTTTTTTATAAGAAAAAATTTCAAAAAAATATAGCTATTTACGCCAAACTTTGATATAATATTTTGTAGGCTTATACATTAAGGCAGGATAATTATGCCTTGCCTCGGCCGTATATCTATACACTATATTATAGGAGGATTACCAAAATGGCAAAAAAATGGGTTTACCTTTTCAGTGAAGGTAATGCTAACATGCGTGAGCTCCTCGGCGGTAAGGGTGCTAACCTTGCAGAAATGACAAGCTTGGGACTTCCCGTTCCCCAGGGCTTCACAATTACAACAGAGGCTTGTACTCAGTACTACGAGGACGGCAAGAAGATCAACGATGAAATTCAGGCACAGATCGGCGAGTACATCGGCAAGATGGAGGAAATCACAGGCAAAAAGTTCGGCGATAAGGAAAATCCGCTTCTCGTATCGGTTCGTTCAGGCGCAAGAGCTTCTATGCCCGGTATGATGGATACTATCCTCAACCTCGGTCTTAACGAAACTGTTGTTAATGTTATTGCCGAAAAATCAGGCAACCCCCGTTGGGCTTGGGACTGCTACAGAAGATTCATTCAGATGTACTCCGATGTAGTTATGGAAGTAGGCAAAAAGTATTTTGAAGAGCTTATCGACAAGATGAAGGCTGAAAGAGGCGTTACATTTGATGTCGAGCTTACTGCTGACGACCTCAAAGAGCTTGCTTCACAGTTTAAAGCTGAATACAAGGCAAAAATCGGCGCAGATTTCCCCGACGATCCTAAGGAACAGCTTATGGGCGCAGTTATGGCTGTATTCCGTTCATGGGACAACCCCCGTGCAAACGTATATCGCCGTGACAACGATATTCCTTATTCTTGGGGTACTGCCGTAAACGTACAGTCAATGGCATTCGGTAATATGGGTGACGATTGCGGTACCGGCGTTGCATTTACAAGAGATCCCGCAACAGGCGAAAAGAAACTCATGGGTGAGTTCCTCATCAACGCACAGGGCGAAGATGTTGTTGCAGGTGTTCGTACTCCTATGCCTATCGCAAAAATGGAAGAAGAATTCCCCGAGGCATTCGCTCAGTTTAAAGAAGTTTGCCAGACACTTGAAAATCATTACAGAGATATGCAGGATATGGAGTTTACTGTTGAAAACAAAAAGCTCTATATGCTTCAGACAAGAAACGGTAAGAGAACAGCTCAGGCTGCTTTGAAGATCGCTTGTGACCTCGTTGACGAGGGCATGAGAACAGAAGAAGAAGCTGTTGCTATGATCGATCCCCGTAACCTTGATACACTTCTCCACCCGCAGTTCGATCCCGCAGCTCTTAAGGCTGCTACACCTATCGGCAAGGGTCTCGGTGCTTCTCCGGGTGCTGCTTGCGGTAAGGTAGTATTCTCAGCAGAAGATGCTGAGGCATGGAACGCAAGAGGAGAAAAGGTTGTTCTCGTTCGTCTTGAGACTTCACCTGAAGATATTACAGGTATGAAGGCTTCTCAGGGTATCCTCACAGTCAGAGGCGGTATGACATCTCACGCAGCCGTTGTTGCTCGTGGTATGGGTACTTGCTGCGTATCAGGCTGCGGCGATATTAACATGGACGAAGAAAACAAGAAGTTCACACTCGCAGGCAAAGAGTTCCACGAGGGCGACTACATTTCAATCGACGGTTCAACAGGTAACATCTACGACGGTGCTATTCCCACAGTTGACGCTACAATCGCAGGCGAGTTCGGCAGAATTATGGCTTGGGCTGACAAGTTCAGAACACTCAAGGTTAGAACAAACGCCGACACACCTGCTGACGCTAAGAAAGCTCGTGAGCTTGGTGCTGAGGGTATCGGTCTTTGCCGTACAGAGCATATGTTCTTCGAGGAAGACAGAATCGCTGCTTTCCGTGAGATGATTTGCTCCGACACAGTTGAAGAAAGAGAAGCTGCTCTTGAGAAGATTCTTCCTTATCAGCAGGGCGACTTCAAGGCTCTTTACGAGGCTCTCGAGGGCAACCCCGTAACAATCAGATTCCTTGACCCGCCGCTTCACGAGTTTGTTCCTACCGAGGAAGCTGACATCAAGAAGCTCGCTGACGCTCAGGGCAAGTCAGTTGAAGATATTAAGGCTATTATCACTTCACTCCACGAGTTCAACCCGATGATGGGTCACCGTGGCTGCCGTCTTGCAGTAACATATCCTGAAATTGCTAAGATGCAGACAAAGGCTGTAATCCGTGCAGCTATTGAAGTTAAGAAGGCTCATCCCGATTGGGCAGTTAAGCCTGAAATTATGATCCCGCTTGTATGCGAAGTTAAAGAGCTTAAGTATGTTAAGAAGGTTGTAGTTGAAACAGCCGACGCTGAGATCGCTGCTGCCGGCATAGATCTTGAGTACGAAGTTGGTACAATGATCGAAATTCCCCGTGCAGCTCTTACAGCTGATGAAATTGCAACAGAAGCTGACTTCTTCTGCTTCGGTACAAACGACCTTACACAGATGACATTCGGCTTCTCAAGAGATGACGCAGGTAAGTTCCTTGATGCTTACTATGACAAGAAGATCTTTGAAAACGATCCGTTTGCAAAGATCGATCAGACAGGCGTAGGCAAGCTTATGGAAACAGCTATTAAGCTCGGCAAGCCCGTAAATCCGAACCTCCACATCGGTATCTGCGGCGAGCACGGCGGTGACCCCTCATCTGTTGAGTTCTGCCACAAGATCGGTCTTGATTATGTATCATGCTCACCTTTCCGTGTGCCGATTGCTCGTCTTGCTGCTGCACAGGCTGCTATCAACAACAAGTAATTCAGCACTTGTTTTGACATAACAGCAGTAATTCAAACTATTAAATACTAAGACCTTGCAAAATTAATTTTGCAAGGTCTTTTTTATACAAAAATCTTTAAATATTATTGTAACGATAAGTAAATGAAGATATACTGTCCCTAATTAAAAAACAACCTATTGACAATTAAAAATAAATACGATACATTAGAATTAAATCAGAAAAAGCGCTAATATAAGATGATTTATTTGCTGTGTATAATAATATTTTCTGCCCTCAAAGCATTAAAAGAAAACAAACATATTAGGATAAATATTTAAAACACATATTACAAATAAGAATATTGAAAGCAGGCTGAAAGATGAAAAACAAAAGCTTTAAGAATCCATTTACAAGAGTCGGTGATAAATTCTTTGACTTTGACAATGATGGTGAGCTTAATTTTTTGGAAACAATGGCGAGGGATTCACAAATTGAATTCGATGAAAAACTGCGCAAAAAAACGGACGACAAACTGAAGCAAAAGCCAAGTAAATCGTATTTGTATGATTATGATAACAAAATACATAACCGAAATCAGACCAATAATGAAACCGAGGGACAGAGCCGTGCGCTGTTATATCTTACGATAATCATATTAATTGCTGTTATGGCTTTTGTATTTTTCTCAGACATACATAAATTAATCAAGCTGCTCACTATCATCGTGACCATCATTATTTCTATACTGCTTTTATATAAAGGAAATTGGATAAAATAATAAAACTGATATATTTATAAGACAAATTAATAAGCAATTGATTTCTAACCCGTGTTGCCGATATGCTCCTAAAATATATTGATGTATATCGCTAAAACTCATTCCCATACACTATTTAACAAAACACTTGATTTATAATCAATTGCAACAAAGACCCTTCCGACAATGATGTGTGCAATCCCATTAATTTATAACGCCGCTAAATTTAATATGAGGTAGATACAAAAATCTTTTAATTAATAATCCGTAAATTCCGCTATAACTAAAGTAAAACATTAACCGGATTAAATAATGGCCATAAATAATTTCTTATTTACAGAGGGACTTATATACTTTCAAAACAGTCGACAGCAAATTTAAGGCTGTCGGCTGTTCATTTAGGCAATTGTATTTGCAAATTTACTACAACTATTGATAAAGAGTGCTTTATTATCTTTTACTCTAACATTAGCTTAGTATACTCATATTTTGCGCGCCATAACAGTTTGCAAATATATATTTTTATATCATCAATAAGTAAAGCATAGCTTTCGCCTTAATAAATGTTTAATAAATAAACGGCACTTCCGTAAGGAAGTGCCGTCATGGATTTAATGAAAAGTATCAATAATAATACTGACAGATTAACAATTATTCAGCCTTCTTGCGAGTAAATACAACAACGCCGGAAACTGCTGCCAATACTACGAGAAGTACGATAGCGTATGAAGCCTGACCTGTCTGAACATTGCCGTTACCGGGTGTTGTTACAGTATCAGCTGTTGAACCTTCGCCAACCGAAGATGTAGGATCCGTTGAAGGCTCACCGGGGTTCTTGTCTGTGTTATCATTATTATTATTGTTGTTGTTGTCATTGTTGTTATCTTCGTTTCCGCCGGGAACCTCATCAGGAGTAGCAACTTCAGCAATATTCATCAAAGTACCTGCAGCTTCAGAAGCCTCTCTTGTGGGGTATGTACCGTAGTCACCGTTGCCGAAGTAGAAGTACCAGTCGCCTGTATATGTAAGCTTACCGTCAAAGTTCTCACTTGTCTTAGAAAGGTCAACAACATAAATCATATTGTCCAGCTCAAACGAGAAGCCGAGGCCATACTCTTCATCATAGAAGAAGTTGTCAGCATAATCACCGAGAGCCTTCTTATCGCCGTTGTAGCTTGCTTCCATCTCAGCGAGCCATTCGTCCGTATACTTTACACCGTCAAGGTCCATTGATGAATAGAACTCAACCTGAGCGTCAGCAGCCTGCTTAGCCTCTGTGTAAATCGGAGCCTCTGTATCTGTGCCGCCGTCAAGGAAGTTATTCCAAACAATTGTAGGTACATCAGTAGGGCAGTCTACATAGTAAAGATTTTCAACATCTTCGCTCTTCTGAGCCTTGTAACCCGGCCAAGCAATTGTACCGCCTGTTCCGTCAACAGCACCGCATGCGTCTGTACCAGACCACCAGTAAATGCCGGCAGATGTAGCGTTAGCGCTGTACCACTCATCAGGCATTGCAAAATAATATCTGTTAGTAGCTGTTACATTATCGCCTGGAACATAGCTTCCGTCCTCAAGCACAACAGCTGAGACACTTGCTGTAGCAATTGCAGCCATTGATGCAACAAGAGAACCTGCAAGCAAAAGGCTTAAAAGTTTCTTTTTCATTTTAATCTCCTCCGTATATTTTCCGATACTAAATCGGTTTTAATTTATTATACAACATTTTTTAATATTTTTCAAGAAATTAACAAAATTTTAGGATGTCATTTTCAACAAATATTTATATTATGTTTTGTATATAATGTCAGTTATTGCCGCTATTTATTATCCCCCTGCTTTTTTTCGTCAACCTTTTTAATAATAAGTATCGCAGCAATAGCTCCGATTACAACAACAACGGCTATTACAATAATAACAGGTGTAAGTCCAATTGAATTTTCATCAGAATCTGCATCAACATATTTTGTTACATCAACATAGCTTGTAACAATCTGAGTGCCGGGCATTGAACCGATTACAGCTTTATGATCGTCCTTATTCGGCGTGTTTTCCTCACCCATACCGTCTATGTAATTTATAAAGCTGCCCTGATTCTTTTCAAGGGTTTCTTCATCGTCACTGATAACGGGCGTCTTATCCTCAGCAACAACCTTGTCGTTAACTGTTATGTCATAAGTCCACTTATATGATTTTAAATAAGTCATATCATCGCCGTACATTTCAGATACAAACTGAGAAATTTCAGTATTTCCGCCTTTTAGCACGGTAAATTCCATTGATAGAAACTCTGCTTTTTTTGAAAAAGACATCGGAGTAGATATATTAGTCCAGTTTATAGGGATTTTATCTTCAAGGTTTAAATTATGTACTACACCGTCAAATTTGCCGTAGCTCACGCTATCCTTATCAAGCTCAAGATAGTTGTGGTCATAAAACATGCGGAGTTCAAAGCCGATAATATCTTCCTTAGTATCACTCAAATACAAAGTATACTTAATTTTATCGCCTTTATTAACTGTTGCATCGGAATTAATTATCAACTCATCACCAGCAGCAAAAACCTGAGCAGCTGAAATTGCAGTAAAAAGCAACATAAGCGCAATGCATACAGAAAAGAATTTCGTTAAGCGTTTTTTCATATAATTCATTCCTTTAAATACAGTAATATAGTATATTATATATCATTTTAATGTATTTTTCAACGGAATTGAGAATTTTATATTTAATAAATTCAAAAAACACCCCCCGAGAAATCTCGGAGGGTGAAAACAATATTTTTTTATAGATACAAGCCAGATGACTTATTACTTAACTCTTTTACGAGCAAAGTAGAGAACACCGCAAGCAGAAAGGAGTACTGCGAGAATGATTACTGACATAGAAGCACTACCAGTCTGTACATTATTTGAACCGCCGGGTGTCTGAGTTGTATCTGATGTAGCTCCGCCAACAGTTATGCCGGTTGATGAAGTTGCGTCTGTTGATGCGGTTGCATCAGTAGGAGCAACAGTTGTAGGCTCATCTGTCGGAGCAATAGTTGTAGGTTCTGTTGTCTCTGATGTGGGCTCAGTAGGCTCTGTTGTGGGCTCTGTGGGCTCAGTCGTGGGCTCAGTAGGCTCTGTTGTGGGCTCTGTGGGCTCAGTCGTGGGCTCAGTAGGCTCTGTTGTGGGCTCTGTGGGCTCAGTCGTGGGCTCAGTAGGCTCAGTTGTAGGCTCTGTGGGCTCAGTTGTAGGCTCTGTGGGCTCAGTTGTGGGCTCTGTGGGTTCAGTAGGTGTAATAACACCGCCAGCCATTACAACTGTGTCAACTGTGTAAGCAGTAGGAACTGTCTGAACAGCGCCGTTAACTACAACTGCCTCTTCCTTAGACTCATCAGAGTTACCTGTTTCAGCATTAATCTCTGAAACAACGAGGTCTTCAACATTAAGTGTAACTGTTGTTGCACCCTCTGTTGCAAGTGTCCTAAATGTTACCTGAACGAATGCGGTACCGTCAGCAAGCTCGTAAAGAGCGAGGTTTGAACAGCTTCCGCTAATCTTTCCGGCAGCTTCTGTGTACATTGCATCAGAAGCGAACGGCATATAACCTGCTGTGTTGTTTTCAGGAAGAACCGAAAGAACAGTAGGATCATATGTGAGTGTCCACTGAGTGCTGAGAACATCCTTTACAGAATTGAAGTAGTAACCTACTGTAACAAGATCTGTATCGTCGCTTGCAGTAACTGTGTAGCTATCCTCAGGGAAGAGGTTAGATGCAGCGTTAACTGTAAGACCGGTTTCAGGAGTTTTCTCAGTAACTGTAATTGTAAATGTAGCACCTGTCTTTGTAGCGTAGTCAAAGTTTGTAAGATCAAGTACAATTGTTACATCAGCGAGCTCGTATGGAACATCAACTGTGATGTTGTCCTGACCGTTGTAAACAGCTTCTGACTCAACACCTGAACCGGCATATACGCCGCCCCAGTTATCAGCCCAGCTGCCGTTTGCGGCAAACTTAACCTGATAGTTATCATATGTGTCGATGTCAGTATATGTGATTGCATAAACCTTGTCAGAAACTTCTGTCATAAGGTTTTCATCAGCTGCCTCATCCCAAGATACGCCGTTAAGCCAATTTCCGTCACCGTTACCTACTGCGCGCATTGACTCGATAACAAGATCTGATACCATTTCAACACCGTCGCCTGTAACTGTGATTTCCTGTGTAGCCGGGTTGTAAGTAACTGTTACATCACACTCTGTCAAAACATTAAATGTGATATTGTTTCCGGTTGAATCACCAATCCAGTTCTGTGTACCGTCAGGAAGATTCTCAACAACCTTGATCTGAGCTTTTTCCATAGCGGGAGTAGCAGCGAATACCTTTGAATATGTGCCGTCACCGTTTGCTGTCATGATATTATCAGCAGCAGTTTCGGGTGAACCGTCCCATTCAAGACCTGTAAATTCTGCAGTACCGGCTACTACATAAACTGTATCGCCAACAGGTGTTGTAGGCTCTGTGGGAGCTGTTGTAGGCTCTGTGGGAGCTGTTGTAGGCTCTGTGGGAGCTGTTGTAGGCTCTGTAACTGTGGGCTCTGTGGGCTCAGTTGAAGGAGCTGTTGCAT
>CALYBP010000032.1 GCA_944415425.1 uncultured Ruminococcus sp.
CCTCCTTTGCAAGTACATTTTTCTTCTTTTTTCGAGGTTTTATATTATCAATATTGTTTGTTGTATTATTGGATAAAATTTATTAATTTTACATAAACCTTTGCAATCAAAAATTCCAACACAACGACACGCAGTTCGGGCTGACCGGTTTATAATATCAAATCTTCTCTTCAGACAATGTTTAAGCAGTTTCATATAAATAAAAACGAGCCGCTTAAAAGCGGCTCGCAGCAAACAATATTTTTATACCTCGCAATAGTTTCCGAGAAAGCTGAATTCAGGCATTTCCTCACTAAGCTGACTTATCAGCTCAATTACATTGTCGCTGTGCAGATTACCTGAAAAGTCAAGATAAAACAGATATTCAAACTCCCTGCCTTTTCTGGGGCGTGACTCAATCTTTGTTAAGTTGAGACCAAGTGAATTAAACCTGCACAAAAGTCCGTAAAGCGAACCTGTTACATGAGGCAACGAAAAGCAAAGGCTTATTTTATTCGCATTGTCGGAAATACAAAGAGTCTTGGATATTACAATAAACCTTGTTGTATTATCCTTATCATCCTGCAAATGATCGTCAAGAATCTTTAGTCCGTATTCCTCTGCAGCTTTGTAAGAGCAAATTGCCGCAACATTAAGCCTCTTTTCTCTTGCTACTTCTCTTGCGGCTACCGCTGTATTTTCAAACGGAGCAGCTTCAAAATTATTTTTTGAAATATAGTTTGCACACTGAGAAATCGACTGCGGGTGCGACCATATCTTCTCTATATCAGAAAACTGCGACTGTTTTAAGCCGGCAAGGCAATAGTCTATGGGCAGATCAAGCGCCTTTACTATGTAAAATCTATGCTTTAAAATCAAATCATAAACTGATGAAACAGAACCCGCCGTTGAATTTTCAACAGGCAAAACGCCGTATGCCACTTCTCCTGAGCTTACCGCATCAAAAACATCGGAAAATGTTTTGTAATTTCGCGCTTCACAATCAGGGAACAGTCTTAATGTTGCCTCATGACCGTTCGCCCCCTTAATGCCCTGATAAGCCACTTTTACACCAGATGCCTGCATTTTTGAGTCTGCGTTTACAATATCTGCACGGAGCTTTTTTCCGCTTCCGACAATATTGTGCTGGAGTGCTCTTGAAAGCTCCATTATATTGGAAAACAACAGTCTTGCATGAGGGCCGTACTCCCCGCCTTTTTTTTCAACACTGTCAAGAATTTCGTTTTCTCTTGCCTGATTTAAAACGGCAATGTTGTTTTCTTTTTTATACAAACCTACCGCCTTTGAGCAGTCCATTCTCCTTTTAAAAAGCTCAATTAGCTCGTTATCAATCTTATCTATTTCGGCTCTTATTTCGGTTAAATCTTTCATAGATCGGCTTCCTTTACATTAAATTCACAATAGCTATTGCAGTTACCGCCTCAATGACAGGAACTGCGCGGGGCACGATACATGGGTCGTGCCTGCCGTGGATTTCAATCTCTGTGTTTTCTTTCTTTTGTAAATCGACCGTCATTTGTTTCTGAGAAATAGACGGAGTTGGCTTTACCGCTGCCCTGAAAATAACAGGCATACCGTTTGTTATTCCTCCGAGAATTCCGCCGCAGTTGTTTGTTTTTGTAACAACTCTGTCGCCGTCATACTCAAACGGATCGTTTGACTGCGAGCCTAACATTTCGGAAAGCTCAAAACCCTTGCCGAATTCGATTCCCTTTACAGCAGGAACGCCGAAAACAGCCTTTGCAATTACACCCTCTACGCCGTCAAACATCGGTTCTCCGATGCCCGCTTTTATTCCCGTTACGGCGCACTCAATTATTCCTCCCACGCTATCACGCTTCATTCGTGCGGATTCGACTGCTTCACGCATTTTTTCTTCAACAGAATTATCTATCAAAGCAAATGAAGATAAATTTAATCTTTCTATAAGAGCACAATCTATTTTTACGGGGTTGAAAGGCTTATCTTTTACGCCGCCGATACTGCTTATATGAGCGGCTATTTTTATTCCTTCTTTTTCAAGAATCTGTCTGCAAATTGCACCGGCAAACACTATGGGAGCGGTAATTCTTCCCGAAAAATGTCCGCCGCCTCTTACATCGTTTGCACCGTTATATTTAACAAACGCAGTATAGTCGCTGTGACCGGGCCTGGGGCAGGTGAGAAGATTTCCGTAGTCGCCGCTGCGAGTATTGGTGTTTTCGATTACCGCACAAAGCGGCGCACCTGTCAAAGTGTCGTTGAGCATACCCGAGAGCACTTTGGGAATATCGCTTTCTTTTCTGGGGGTTGCCGTTTTGTCCTTACCCGGAGCACGCCGCGACATCTGCTTGAGAACGCTGTCCATATCTATTTTTACTCCGGCAGGAAGTCCGTCAACAACAACGCCGATTCCGTTTCCGTGGCTTTCACCGAAAACCGAAATTTTTATTTTTTCACCGTAGGTCGATGACATTCGGCACGCCTCCTATCTTTTTATAATCCTCAAAAAAATCGGGATAGCTTTTGTTTATGCTATAAGGATCGCTGCATTCAATTTTACCGTTAACGCCTGCCGCGCAAACTGCGGCGGACATAACGATTCTGTGGTCATTGCAGCCGTCTGCATATCCGCCTCTCAGCTTTCCCACGCCTGTTATTTCAAGTCCGTCTTCAAGCTCCTTGACCTTTCCGCCGAGACTATTAATTAAATCCGCACTCGCTTTGAGTCTGTCACACTCCTTTATCCTCAAACGGCCTGCATTAATAACTTTTGTTGTTCCTTCGGCAAAGCAGGCGCAGACTGACAAAACCGGAACTATATCGGGAATCTGCGAAGCGTCTATCGTTATTGCTTGCATCGGGGCAGATTTAACCGTGACGCTGTTTTCGTTTTGTTCAACACAAGCTCCGAATCGTTTTAAGATTTGCGCCACCCTTTTGTCGCCCTGATTTGAGCTTTGGTAAACTCCTTTCACCGTTGCAGAACCGCTTATTGCCCCCGCAACCATAAAAAACGCCGCCTGTGACCAGTCGCCTTCGGTTTTATAAACGCACGGCATATAACTTTGATTGCCCTTAATTTCCCAACCGCAGTCGCATGGTGTGACCGTAACTCCGAATTTTGACATTGTGGATATAGTCATATCAATATATCCGACGCTTTCAATAGGTGAAGTAAGCACAATTTTACTGTCACCGTCAAGCAGGGGGAGCACAAACAAAAGACCTGTTATAAACTGTGAGCTGACATTGCCCGGAATTTCAAAAACACCGCTTTTAAGCTTTCCGCTTATCTGCAAAGGCAGGCCGCCCTCAGTTATACAGTTGACTCCTTTTTCGGGGAGAGTTTCTGTAAATATTCCGATAGGACGGTTTGGAAGCTGACCGTGACCGACAAACTTTGCATCGACTCCTCCGAAAGCGGCAACAGGTATAAAAAACCTAAGAGTACTTCCGCTTTCTCCGCAGTCGAGCGTCACATCGGAACAACTGAACATTTCTGTTGAATCGACGGTAAGCACACCATCCTCAATTTCGGCTTTAGCGCCGAGAGCCTTTATACATTCTATTGTTGCCTTAATATCATTGGAAAGAGCAACCGGATATATTTTGCTTACTCCATTTGCCAGCGCCGCACATATAACGGCACGGTGAACATCGCTTTTTGAGGGCGGAATGTTTACGCTGCCTTGCGGTACAAACGGAGAATATACTACTTTTTGCATTTTATCACCTTTTCAGGCTGTAATAAAGCTTTGTAATTCATCAAGCTTTTTGTTGACAATTTTACTGCTGCCGATTTCCTCAAGCAGCACAAGATTAATGCTATCGCCGGATGTTTTTTTATCGCTTGTCGCTGCCTTTGCCATTTGCTCAAAAGTTGCGCTGTCAGTAGTAGGCAGACTGTATTTAAGGCAAAGGTCAGCTATCTTATCGGCTGTGCCCTGTTTTGTGATGCCTGCCTTTTCACCTGCTCTTGAAATCAGAACCATACCCACCGCTACTGCCATTCCGTGAGAAATATCCTTGAAATTATGGATTTTCTCAATAGCATGACCGAGTGTGTGCCCGAAATTAAGCAGCATCCTTTCACCGGCTTCACGCTCATCACGGCTTACAACATCACGCTTTATAGAAACACATTTTTCAATTACATCTTCTATAAAATCAAATGCATTATTCTCAGCAAGCTTTTTGAAAAAATCGGCGTCCTTAATACAGCCGTATTTTATCACCTCACCCATTCCGTCGCATATATAGTCGTCCGGCAATGTTTTGAGTGTGTCGGGGTCAATTAAAACAGCAACAGGCTGATGAAATGCTCCCACAAGGTTTTTTCCGTACGGCAAATCTACCCCCGTCTTGCCGCCGACAGAAGAATCCACCTGAGCCAGGAGCGATGTGGGAACCTGAATAAAATCAATTCCCCTTAAATATGTTGCGGCGGCAAATCCCGCCATATCTCCTGTTACACCGCCTCCGAGAGCAAGGATAATATCCTTTCTCGTCATTTTAAATTCCGCAAGAGTATTGTACATTTCAGCTATGCTGTCAAGATTTTTTGATTCCTCTCCCGCCTTAAAAATATGCGTTTTGGTTTCAAAACCCGCTTTACCGAGAGAATTAAGCACTCTCCACTGGTAATGGGGCGCAACATTTGAATCCGTTATTACAGTGACTTTTTCAGCCTTGGAAAGTTTTTTTATGTACTCGCCGCAACTGTCGATTATTCCTCTTTCAATAAAAATATCGTATGGCTTACCCGTACCCACATGAACTGTTCTCATAAGATAATTCCTTTCGTCATTCTCCGAGAGATTCCTTTACTCTGTGCCCCTCTTCAAGCAATTCGGCAAGCTTCTGTCTGTCTTCTTTTTTTACCGCATCAACAATCTTGCCTATATTTTCTACAAGAATATCAAGCTCTTTTACAAGCGGCTCTTTGTTTTCGAGAAAAAGCTCGCTCCAAAGACTTGAATTAATATTTGCAACGCGCGATACATCCCGGTAACTGCCCGCAGAAAAGCCTTTATGATTCGGGCAGCAGGGACTTAAAACATACGCGCACGCAAGAACATGAGGAAGCTGCGAAGTAAACGCAATCATTCGGTCATGTTCTTCGGGAGTTGTGATTTTTATTATTCCGAATCCCAGAGACAATGCAAAAGATGATAGAAAATCGACATCTTTCCTATCTGCACCGCAAGGAGTTATAATAAAGCTCGCACCCTTATACAATTCGGAATCGGAAACATCAAATCCGTTTTTTTCTTTTCCCGCCATCGGGTGGCTTCCTATGAAAACAAAGCCGTAATCCTTCGATAGATGCTCAAGCTCGGGACAAATCGCACGTTTTACACCGCAGGCGTCGGTCACAAGCGCACCCTTTTTTATATATTTTCCGTACTTTTTAATGTATTCGACGTCTGCCTGCGGATACATTGTAAGTATTACGAGATCGGCCTTTTTAAGACTTTCGTGGTTTCCGATTTCATCAATCGCACCGATTTCGAGCGCCTTTTGTGCAGTTTTTTGAGTACGGTTTATGCCGATTACATAGTGATCGGTATATTTTTTTATTGCTTTGCAATAACTTCCTCCGATTATTCCGAGTCCTACGACGGCTATGTTCATATAAATTTCCTCCGATGAAAATTATACTTCTCTGAGTGCATCTTTTAACGCAAATACCTTTTTTGCAACCTTGTCAAACTGTTCGGGTGTAAGCGACTGAGCGCCGTCTGACAGCGCATGAGGCGGGTCGTTGTGAACCTCAATAATAAGTCCGTCCGCTCCAGCTGCCACAGCCGCCATTGCAAGGGGCTCTACAAGCCACGATTTTCCCGAAGCGTGACTGGGGTCAACTATTACGGGCAGGTGCGAAAGTGTCTTTACAATCGGTATTGCAGATATATCAAGTGTGTTTCTCGTAAAGGTTTCATATGTACGAATACCACGCTCGCAAAGAATTACCTTGTCGTTGCCGCCTGCCATAATATATTCGGCACTCATAAGCCATTCCTCTATGGTGGCAGCAAGTCCGCGCTTTAGCAGGATTGGCTTATCTATTTTTCCAAGCTCTTTTAACAGCTCAAAATTCTGCATATTTCTTGCGCCGACCTGAATTATGTCTACATTCTCAAACATATCAATGTGAGAAGCTCTCATAATTTCGGTTACAATGGGAAGTCCCGTTTCTTTTCTCGCAGTTTTTAAAAGATCGAGCCCCTCTGCCTTTAATCCCTGGAAAGCATAGGGAGATGTACGGGGTTTAAACGCTCCCCCTCTGAGAAATGTTGCGCCTGATTTTTTGACATCCTTTGCTATCTGCACAATCTGGCTTTCACTCTCAACGGAACAGGGACCTGCCATAATTTGCAGGCTTCCGTCGCCGATTGCCACATTGTCGTTTATCCTTATAACTGTATTGTCGGGATGAAACTTTCTGTTTGCCTTTTTATACGGCTCCTGAACTCTTTTAACGCTTTCTACGATATCCTGCGCGTCAATATATTCGATGTCAACTTTGGTCGTATCACCGATAAGTCCGAGAACAGTTGACTGAACACCGTCCCACTTATTTACCTTGACGTCATATGTATCTTTAAGCATTTCGGTAAATTTGTTAATCTGTTCTCCTGACACAGAAGGCTTTAACACTATAATCATATATAATACATCCTTTCAGACAAATTAAATTCTCTATATATTTTATCACTTTAAAGCGCTGTAATCAATAGCAATTTATTATTTTATGCTGTTTACGGCTTCAAGTACCGCAAACGCTGTGCTAAGCGGAGTGTTTTTTCCGCTTACAACAACATCGGCAGCCGACCTGTATACGGGCATACGGCTCCGGTACAGTTCCTGCATAACTCTGTCCCTGTCGGGTTTTTGAAGAAGAGGTCTTGTTTTGTCGTGGCGAAGCCTGTACTTGATTGTTTCAACAGGCACGTCAAGCAAAACGATTATATCCTTTCCCTTAAACACCTCGACATTACGCTTGAATGTAAACGCTCCGCCTCCCGAGGCGATTACAAGGTCTTTCATATTTGAAAGCTCTTTACAGGCTTCATGTTCCATTTCTCTGAAACCCTTTTCGCCGAATTTATCAAAAATTTCAGTCACGGTCATACCTGCTTTTTTTTCGATGTATGAATCCATATCAATAAATTTTTTACCCGTCTTGCGTGCCAAATTTTTACCTACGGTGGATTTGCCGCAGCCCATAAATCCGCACAGCACTATATTATCCATTAACTAAACACCTGCTATCTTTTTTTAAGTTCCTCGGCAGAATCAATGCAAAGCTTTGCAATGTCGTTTACGCCATAAATTGAACCGTCCCACTTTTCATGAGCCACGACCGCCTGCCAAACGAGCATCGACATTCCTCCTACCGCCTTTGCGCCGTTTGCAAGTGATTTTTTTATAAGCACGGTTTCAAGCGGATTGTAAACTGCGTCAAATACACTTTTGCATCTGTTAATCACGCTGTCCTTAACGGGCTGATTTTCAATTTTCGGAAACATACCGAGAGGTGTTGCATTAATCAGCAGATCAATATCGCCTGAAAGTTCATCAATCAGGCAGTACTCCGTCTTTGAGCCTTTTACGGTATTCATTATCTCTTCACACAAAAACTTCGCGATGTTTTCATCTTCTTTTCTTACCGCAAAAAGCAGCGGCAGTCCCTTTAAAACCACTTCATACGCCATTGTTCTTGCAACGCCGCCGCAGCCAAGAATTACAACTCTTCCTTTTATTTCTATACCGGAGGCCTCAAGAGCCTTTAGAAAACCGTCGGGATCTGTGGTGTAGCCCTTTGCCGTTGCGTTTGTATTTGACACGGTGTTCACGCTTCCGTACATTCTTGCCTTTTCGTCAATTTCATCTATAAGCGGTATGATATTCTGCTTGTGAGGTATTGTTATATTATATCCGTCAAGTTTTTTCAGCACATTTTCATATTCAAATGAAAGATTTTCGGGTGAAATATCAAGAACCGAGTAGTCTGCATCAATACCCGAAAGCTCAAAAAGTCTTTTATGAATAAACGGTGACATTGTGTGTCCGATTGGATGACCGATTACGGCATATTTCTTTTTGCTCATTTACCTAACCTCCGAATTTTATATTTTTGCTATTCAAATTTGAGAACAAATGTGTTTATTTATGCAAAATTAAGATTTTTTCAGTAAATTTCAAAATACATATTGACAAAGCGACGTTTTATCAATAATATTATTGAAGTAGAGCAAAGCTAAAATTTGCTTTCACACCATTGTAGCATAAAATATGTGCTTTTGTCCATAATTACAAACAAAAGCGCCTAATAATTTTTAATGGGAGGAATTACTAATGGTATTAGAAAAAGTTAAGGCAATCCTTGCTGAGCAGTTTGATGTTGAAGAGGATAAGATTACCGCTGAAACAGATTTGCAGGAAGACCTCGGCGCAGATTCACTTGACGTAGTAGACTTGCTTATGTCAATTGAGGATGAATTTGATGTAGAGGTTCCCGACGAGGAAATCGAGAACATCAAAACTGTTGGCGCTCTTGTTTCTTACATTGAAGCAAATTCATAATTTATTTTACGGCAAACAAACTAACCAAGACCGAAAATGCAAAGCGTTTTCGGTCTTTTTAGTTTTTATATAATATTAAAATGTTAAATCGTTTAAGATAAAAAAGGCGCGGCAATTAAATTTGTCGCGCCTTTTATTCTTTGCATAAAAGCTACGTTAAATACTGCTCCACTTAGCGTACAAAACGGTTTTGCTGTTAATTTTATCCGTTTCAAAATTCCAAGCCTTGCTGTAATCATTGCTTGTGTACCAGCCGTCAAACCTGTAACCGTTTTTTGTGGGTTCGGCAGGCTTTTGCACTGTTTTTCCCGATTCAACCGTCTGTTCATCCACGGCGGTGCCTCCGACGCTTTCAAATTCAACGGTATAAAGCTGTTTTACGTCGGAATCAACGCTTACAAGCGGTTCTCTTATATCGCTGTACTGCGCTTTTGTTGTGCAGTTTTTAAAGGTCACATTATCCGCGTGTCTTACAAAATATCCGTACGCCGCCCATATCGTTCCAAGCAAGCTCCAGAGAGTAATTTCTCACAGTCACGGCGCACAGCGACTGAGGAGCAGGTATATCTGAGCTGTTTTCAACGCTGACAACGGCGGTGTTCTCAAGCGCCTTTCCGTTGTACTGCGACTTAACGGTGATTTGCGCAGTACCCTTTTGCAGCGCATTGATTTCTCCGCTTGTTTCATTGATTTTAACTACATCTGAATTTTGAGAGGAAAATTCAGTATTATATGCTCTGCACACATTATCACCGTCTTTATCTGTGAAATAAACATTAGGCTGATAAATTTCGCCCTCATACAGCTTGTAGCTGTCTTTCTCAAACTTGACTTTTGTTACATCGGAGCTTTCGGATGCCGTTACACGAATATCATTTATATAGTTATTTGTATTTCCGTCCACATTATCGGTTCTAAATGTAATAGAAGACGGCGCCGAACCGGGAACAAGAATTTTGCTTCCGTCAACGCTTGTGATAAGCTCGCCGTCTGCATAAACAGAATAGTAGTTTGAAACAGGGTTATAGATTATTCTTATGCTGTACCAGCGGCCTCTCTCATACTTAATAATATTTTCAGCCTTTGATGTATCGTCTGCATCGTTAAACGCGCTGAAATATCCGTCGCGAAAACCGAATTTGAGAATCTGTCTGCCCTGAGAATCGCTGATGTAAGGGGCGCAGGAGAATATGTTACCCTCGCCGTCAACCATCATATCCATATCAATTATTATTTTGCTGTCATCTGACGCCGAATCAAAATTAAGCGTACACTCCGCTTTTTCGTTTCTTCCAGCAGTCAGCAAAAGGCTTTTGTCATACAAATCGGGGATTGCGGCGATACTGACTGACGCATTTCCTGTTTTTAATGTTTCCCAGTTTTCAGCCTCAAAATTGCCGACAGAACAGTTTTCAAAATTCTGATCCGCAAGAATCCGTGAATTTTCATTATACAGAGTCTTTACCGTGACAGGCGATGATAAGTCAAATTCACCGTCACTGTTTTTTGCCGCAACTGTATATGTATACTCCGTATCATTTTTCAAATTAGTGTCATCAAAGGAATTTTCAAAAACCTCTGCGCAAAATTTACCGTTTCGATATACTGCGTATGAATCAGCTTCGTCAACAGCGTTCCATTTAAGCGAAACACTGCTGTCAGAAAAGCTGTCGGCGTACAAACCCGTCGGAACAGACAGCTAATGCTTTGTGTACTCGGTAATTTTTATGCTGTCAAGCAGTATCTGACCGCTGTTTTTGGACGCTCCTTCACCGTAAATAGAAACAGAACCTATTTCACCTCTGAACAAATCGGTGTTTCTGATTGAATATGAACCGATGAACATTCCGTCTATCCACATTTCATGAGTTTTCTTTTCCGTGTTTATCCTTATAACGTATCTATGGAATGTATCGGTAACATCTGTTGAAAGTATCTGCTTCCACGCACCGTCGTTAATTTGAACGACTGAGCTGTTCGGAGAATTCATTGAAAGCAGCTTATTCGGGATGTCGGATGTATCCCAAATTTCAAGCAGGCAGGGAGAGCCTGTCCCCCTCGTTTTCAGATTGATAACCGCTTCGATTTCAACCGTACCCGAAAGCGGCTGATCGCTGAAGTCAAGCATAAGCTCGGCAGGTCGGTTTTGTCCTGCTATGCGCACATAGCGGCTGCCCTCTGCTCCGGTGACTGTTACATCGCCCGTTGACTTCCATTTGTTTTGCTTTTGGCTTTCAAGTCCCCAGTCGGCATATGAGGGAGCCTGACCTGAGGGGAAATTTTCTTCGTTTGAGAAGTCTTCGTTTATATAAACCTTGTTTTTATCCTCCGATTTTCTGTACACGGGATTTCCCACAGTCGTGTCGCTTACGTCATACTCAACAATATATTTTTGAATTACACTTGCGTCCGCTACTGAAATTCCGTTACCGTCGACATCTGCAAGTGATTTTTGATCGTCGGTAAGTGAAATCATTTTAACAATGTATTTTTGTATGTATGTTGCATCGGAAATATCGACCGCACCGTCCTGATTTACATCTCCCGATATTCCGATAAGCCCATCGCTGTCATCAGCGCTCACCGACAAAATAGACATCGGAAATACAGAAACCGCAAGCAGTACGGAAAGCATTACGCTTATCCACTTTTTTACTATGTTCATAAACACTCCTCCTGTCAGACGCATAATAGTTATGCCGCAATAATTACAATTATATTTTATAATAGTAAGAATTTATATTCAATATACACAATTAATAAAACGCAACTTGTATTTTATTAATATTTTACTAATACTTTTATTTAAGGATATTAAATATATCAATTTGACAATCTAAAATTTATGTCAAATGCAGAAAATACCTTGTTTTTTCCTACAATATGCCAAAAACAGCAAATCAATTTCTTCATTAAAAAGCACGAAGTCCCGTGAGACGAAAAGCATATTTGCTAACTTCTCACGGGACGCTTACTATCAACTATATTAACATTTTTAAATAAGCAATTTTACAACAGATTTATGTCATCCGACAAGCTCTTTTAAATCAATAAAACTTACAGACTTAGGAAAATCATCTTTTTCCGAACAGACCGACACCGTATAATCGGCAAAGCGATAACACTTCATATGATAAACTTTTTCGTCTTCTTCAAAAATATCACCGCTCACATCAACCGATTTTGCGCTCCTGTGAAAGCCCTGCCCAATACACTTGAGCAAGCTCTCTTTTTTTGTCCAAAGTTCAAAAAAAGCGCCGATTTTATCCGCGCCGTTTATTATATACTCTTTCTCTTTATCTGTAAAAACAGCCCTGCCCGTTTTAAGAGGGTCCACAAAGCGCACACGCTCAATGTCGCATCCCACCTCGGAATCGGACACGGCAAAAAGCACATAGTCTCCGCTATGCGAAATATTAAAATGACCGCCGTCGACTGCAAACGGTTTTCCCCATTCATTTCGGCAAATATCGGTGTTACCGAAAAAACGCCTTATAAGAAGCCCCGACATTATACACCGCTTTTTGTCATCGGCAAATCTAAGGCGGTTTATCCGCCCCGCCCGCTCAACGTCAATAAGCGAACAATGCGCAGCTTCAACGCCGCTTATATCGGCTATAAGTATATTCATAATGGTTCACCCCGTTTGCAAAACCGCAAAACGATGATCATTCATATTTGCAGTTTGTCCGTACTATAAATATAGTATATCAAAAACAGCAAATATCAGCAAGTCTTATGAACGGATCTTTTTAAGACACTCAGAGCAAACATACTTGCCCTCAACTTCCTGAAGAAGTACCGTTGAGTTGCAGAACACACACTTGTTTTCTGCCTTTTTAATTGTGATGCATTTGTCATCAGCTTCAATGTGAAGTACATCGCCGGGATTAAGATTAAGATGCTTTCTGATGTCCTTAGAAATCACAATACGACCTGCTTTGTCAATTTCTCTGAAATTTGTGTAAATCATAACAACCTTCCCATCACCATATTTTTGTATATATTCTACCATTTATATCACAATATGTCAACAAAAACAGTAAATTTTACATTGTACACAAAATTGTGAACACTTTTTTGTGTATTTAAAGTTAATTTTGTCAAAAAAGGAGATTTTATGCTAAATTATATCTGGAGCGGGCTTATTATTGCAAGCATAGTTTGCTCGGTTTTTCTTGGGAATACTGAAAATTTGTCCGAAGCACTTATGAACAGCGGGGCTTCCTCCGTTCAACTTCTTATGACAATGGCTGGTATAATTTGTCTTTGGTCGGGAATTATGAAAATTGCCGTTGAAAGCGGTCTTACGGCGGTTTTTTCTAAAATATTTTCTCCAATTATACACCCGCTTTTTCCAAAACTTGATAAAAACGGCGAAGCATTTGAAAGCATTTCTATGAACATAAGCGCTAATCTGCTCGGTCTCGGCAACGCCGCAACACCTTTCGGCCTTAAAGCTATGGAACAGCTTCACACTCTTAACGGGAAAAGTGATACCGCAAGCAATGAGATGATTATATTTGTAGTGATGAACACGGCATCTCTTCAGCTTCTGCCGACAACTCTCGCTTCCCTAAGACTTGCATATTCAAGCAGCGCACCGTTTGAAATTATAGTCCCTGTGTGGATATCTTCCGCCGCCGCTTTAAGCGTTGCGCTTATAATTGCGTGTACTTTAAATTCATCAAAAAGAAACGGGTGTCGGTCATGGAATTAATAATGCCTGTTTTTGCCTGTGTTATTGTCATTTTCGGACTTATTAAAAAAGTTCCGGTATTCGATATTTTTTTAAAGGGGGCAAAAGAGGGATTTCAAATTTTATACTCGATAGCTCCTACGATAATCGGTCTTGTTTTTGCGGTTGACCTGCTCAGAGCGAGCGGCGCAATAGACACACTTTGCTCGTTAATTGAGCCTGCGGCCGAGTTTTTGGGATTTCCGCCTGAGATAGTTCCGATGGTTCTTTTAAGACCCGTTTCAGGCAGCGGCTCCACAGCCCTTTTGACATCGCTTTTTGAAACAAGCGGGCCGGATAGTTTTGCAGGAAGGGTGGCGTCGGTTCTTGCGGGTTCAAGCGAAACAACATTTTACGCAATAGCTATGTACTACGGCTGTATAAGGATTAAAAAAATACGGCACACGCTTATTGCGGCTGTTTCTGCCGATATAACTGCCGCCGTAATGAGCGTTATAACAGTAAGGCTTTATTTTGGAATGGTTTAACTAATTAAAAAATAACCAAAATAAATTATGAATTCATAAAAATACGGAGTTGACATACACATTATACTATTTGTTATTTATTTTTGTGAATTATTTAACAAACTATCAAGTGTGGAAACAGCTTAAATTTTAATGATATTTTTATTATTGCGTAAAATTCCGATATATATTGTACCGCTTTTGCCATTCGATTAACAATTTCAACATAGTTTTCAACATTTTTGTTGAAATATCAGAAATATACATTTTGTATATTTTTTGTAAGGAATTTTACAGCATATCATTTTATTGAAATCGTATTACATATGAGGTTTAAGTATGAAAAAATCACTTATGAAGCTTGAAATAGGCGGTATATTTTTTATTATCGCGGTTTCCGTGTTTATGCAAAACCTTTATTCTCTTTGTGCGGGAGACGCCATAGGGGTAATCTTCGGCTCTGTTAACCAGAGTATTTGGGAGACGCTTAAAACTTTGCTGCTTCCGTATGTGCTGTGGGGATTTATCGAGCTTTTAAGTCTTCATCTTCCGCTCAGACGTTTTACTTCGGCAAAGGTAATATCTCTGTGCTACCTCGGATTAAGCTACTTAGTTATTTTTACCGGAATAAGACTTTTAAACCTTGAAGGGGAATATATACTGTGCTTTGTTTTTGCCGTATTCTGCACATGCACCTCGCTGTATTTGTCATACAGACTTATGTATTCCGTATTAAATCTCGAAAACCTGTTTTATCCCGCATTTTTTGTACTTCTTCTTTTTGCCGCCTTCTTCTTCAGTTTTACCCCTTTTCCTCCGCATATATTCATTTTTGAGGATAAGCTCACCGGATTATACGGAATTATCCCGAAAAAACTCGACACGGGAGCTATCATTCTTGACACTTTGTATTATCTTTAGTCATTATTTTTCGCATAAGTATATATTATTTTTAAATTTTATGATATAATGTGTCAGTATATACTTATATATTATCATTTCTTTTGAGGTAGAAAATGACTGATAAAAACAACGAACTTAAATCAGATATAATTTCAGGCAGAAATCCCGTCAGCGAGGCGGTAAGGAGCAACAGAGCAATTGACAAAATACTTGTTGCCCACGGCGAAAAAAACGGCGCCGTTGTCGGAATTATAGCAAAAGCAAAGCAAAAGGAAATTCCGATAAAAGAAGTTGACCGCACAAAACTTGATTATATTGCGGGTAATACAAATCATCAGGGAATCATTGCGTTTGCCGCAGTCAAGGAATACTCGACTGTTGAGGAAATATTTGAATACGCAGAAAGCAAAAACGAAGCTCCGTTTATTATCGTGCTTGACGAAATTGAAGACCCCCACAACCTCGGCGCAATCATACGAACAGCGGAGTGCGCCGGCGTTCACGGAGTTGTTATTCCGAAAAGGCGAAGCGCAGGGCTGAGCTATACTGTCGGAAAAGCGTCTGCTGGCGCTGTCGAGTATATGAGAGTAGCCAGAGTTACAAATATTGCAAATCTCATAGATGAGCTTAAAGAACGCAATGTTTGGGTTTACGGAGCCGATATGGACGGAACCGACTATACAAAATGTGATTTTTCAGGAGCTTGCGCCATTGTTATCGGAAACGAGGGAAAGGGAATCTCAAGGCTTGTGAGAGAAAAATGCGATGTAATAGTATCGCTTCCCATGAAGGGCAGTATAAATTCCCTCAATGCGTCGGTCGCTGCGGGCATACTGATGTACGAAGCTATGAAAAACAGATAAAATCGGACAAGCCGTCTTATGCAGAATATGAAAGGAGCGGTATCCTTGTCACAAAAAGATAAAAACTACGACCCTCTTTATGAGAAGGAAATCGAAAGTATACTTGAAGAAACACACTATCTTGCGGACCAGGAAAAGATGGAGAAAACTGCGCAGAAATACCGTGCTAAACCAAAGATGGATGACATTTTCAGCAACGCGAGCAAAAAGCCAAGGCTTAAAAACGAAAGCCCGCTTGACGCGGTTGATACATCAAATACCATTGTAGGCGAAAAAACAGCCGCAACCATGCAGGCATCGCTTATGATGGACGGCAGCGATGAAAGTGTAAAAACTCCCGAACAGGTTGCTGCCGAAGCCGAAAAGAAAGCCGCCGAAAAAGCCGCAGAAGAGCATGAGACTGAGAAAGAAGAGGAAAATAAAATTGTTTCTCTTTCTCCTGAGTACGATGAAAACACAAGCTTTTCGGGAGAGGTCATCGGAGAGGTCGAGCAGTTTCGCGATGATTCGTTAAATATCGAAAACATAGATACAATAGATATTGAACTCGGTGAGCGTAAAGAGAATGAACCTGTAAAAGTATCAGATAATAAGGAAAGAAACGACAACACAGAAAAAAGCAGATATGAACAGATATTCGGAGTAGATAGCAGTGAAAAAAGCGAAACCAGAGCTCCCGAAAAAATCGTCGCAAAGGTTCCGATATACCGTCTTGACGAGCCAAGAGAAATAATAAATGTCAAGGCGGGGAAGTTTACCGATGTTGTTTCATCAGAATACGATGAGTATATCCGTTCAAAAAATCCGTCAGTAATAGCCCACGTTATAAGGCCTGAGTCAAAACCCCAAAAGAATGAACCGCAGGAGGAAAACGAGGACAAGCGTTCTCCGAAAGAAAAGGTAATTTCATCAATAGTGGGATTTTTCTCAAAGGACGAATCAGACGACGATGATATGCCTAAGGAAAAATCGGAACCTGTTGAGGATTACACGGGCGACGACGACGAAAAAAGTATAATGTATGAGCTCAATCACAACATTAAAAAACTTTTTGTTAGATGTATGATTTCGGGAATAATTGCGGCTCTGTCAATAGTTTTGACTGTCGTTACAAGACTTTTTCCGGAGGCGATTTGCTCTGCGGTTTCGTTTGCACCCGCGGCTTATGCCATTTTGAATTTCATTCTCGTAGGATTTTCAATTTATATAAACAGAGTTGCTGTTTTAAGCGGACTGAGTCCCCTTGTTAAATTTAAGGGAAATTCTGATACTGCTGTCGCCGTCGGTTCTGTTGCGGCAGTTTTGCAGACAATTGTGTCGTTTTTCTGCTTAAATGACCTAAGCTCATTTAACATAAATTATTACTGTGTTGTAGTACTGCTTGCCTTCTTTGTAAATAATTTCGGAAAGCTGTTAATGGTACTGAGAGTAAAGGATAACTTTAAATTCATTTCTTCAAAGGGACAAAAATACGCCGCAAAAATTTATAATAACGAATCGGTAGCAAATCAAATGCTAAGCGGTACTGCGTCCGACAAAACCATTATTGCATACCAGCACAAGACGATGTTCCCGTCAAATTTTCTTAAAATTTCATATGCACCCGATCCCAGCGAAGACCTTGCCTCAAAGCTTGCCCCGATTACAACAATTGCCGCAGTCATAATTACAATTATCTACGGTGTCGTAAAGGTGTCATTTGCAGACGCTGTAAATGTGTTTGCGCTTATGACCGCTGTTGCCGTACCGGTGGCAACTCTTGTTTCGGTTAATCTTCCTGTAAGGGTTTTGTGCAAAAAGCTATTATCGTTCGGTGCGATGCTTTCCGGTTATCCGTCAATAAAACAGTTTTGTGACAGTACGGCAATTATGATAGACGCAAATGATTTGTTCCCCGCCGATTCAATTCAGCTTGACGGAATAAAAACATACGAGGATTACAATGTTGATGAATCTCTGCTTTGCGGAATCGCCATACTTAAAGAAGCTCAAAATCCGATTGCAAACGCTTTTGAGTCGGTGGTCGCCGAAACAAACGGCACTTTGCCTGAGGTTGAGAGCGTTCTGTACGAAGACGATATGGGACTTGTAGGATGGATAAACAGCGAAAGAATACTCGTCGGTTCACGCAAGCTTCTTGAAAAATACAGCGTTGAAACACCGAGCATTGAGTATGAAGAAAAATACACGCTTGATGGAAAGCAGGTTACATATCTTTCGAGGGCGGGCAGACTTGTCGCTATGCTGGTAACAAGATACCACGCCGACAAAGAACTTAAAACAGAACTTCACAGAGCCGAGGCAAACGGCATAAGCTTTCTTGTCAGGACAACGGACTGCAATATTACAAACGACCTTATCGCAGACCTTTACACCCTGTTTTACAGAAGCATAAAGGTGCTCCCCACCGGACTTGGAAACACATTGAAAGAAACCCAGAGTGTGGTGGAAGAAACTTCGAGAGCATACCTCATAACAGGGGGTAAGACATCATCCCTTGCGCGTGCTGTATCGGGCAGCGTGAGGATAAAACAAAATATATCGCTTTCGATACTCATTCAGTTAATAGCAATCATTCTCGGTATTTTGGTAGCCGCAACACTTGCTTTGTATGCGGGAGTAGGCGTAATGGGAACACTTGAGGTTTTACTCTACGCGCTGTTTTGGGGTGCTGCTGCGATAGTAGCCCCGTCAACCCAAAAGCCGTAGGATATTGCGGCAAAAATTTAATTCGTTAAAATAACTTTTTGATAACAAGCTTTGAAAGGAAGTATAAAATGAAAATTGCACCGTCGCTTTTATCCTGCGATTTTTCAAAAATGGGTGAAGAAATCATAAGAATGGACAAGGCAGGGGCTGATTTAATGCACCTTGATGTTATGGACGGTCATTTTGTTCCAAATATAACATTCGGCGCACCCGTAATTAAGTCTGTCAGAAAATATACAGATAAACCTTTTGATGTCCACCTTATGATAAGTGACCCGCTCAAATACGCAGAAGACTTTGCCGACGCCGGCGCAGACATAATTACTTTTCACATTGAATGTGACTCGGATATTGACAAAACGATTGAAAAAATCAGAAGCCGTGGTGTAAAACCGGGGCTTGTCATCAAGCCAAAAACACCTGCAAGCTCGGTTTTCCCTTATCTTGATAAAATAGATATGGTACTTATAATGACTGTTGAACCGGGCTTCGGCGGACAGAGCTTTATGGCTGATATGCTGCCGAAAGTAAAGGAAATCAGGGACGAGTGCAAAAGGCGCGGAATTGATATTTTGATAGAGGCTGACGGCGGAATAGGCGAAACTACAATTGAACAGGCGGCAAACGCAGGAATCGACATATGCGTTGCCGGCACAGCCGTTTTTAAGGCTGAAGATGCGGCAGATGCCATTGCAAAATTAAAGTCGTATTAACGGAGATTACATACTATGAAAAAAGAAATGGGAATAGCACGCTGCGGTCTTGCCTGCTGTCTATGTTCAGAAAATGATAATTGCGGCGGTTGTCTTTCCGACGATTGCAAAGACAAGGATTTGTGTGCAAACAGAAGATGTACGATTGAAAAAGGTATAAATCATTGCTATGAATGCAGTGAAAACTGCAAAAAAGGCTTACTTGGCAAAATTAAGCCGTATGGATTCACCTTGTTTGCAAAAAGATACGGTGAAGACAAACTGCTTAACCGCCTTGAAGAAAACGAAAGAAACGGAGTTGTCTATCACCGCGAGGGAATAATCGGTGATTACGATTATTTTGATGATATTGAAAAGCTGATTGAGTTTATTAAAACAGGGGAAAAAACTACATAACAAAAGCCGAAGGGATTTGA
>CALYBP010000033.1 GCA_944415425.1 uncultured Ruminococcus sp.
GAGCAATATAAAAAGACTGATAATAAATGAATTTTTATTGGCTGTAATAAAATATTCAGAGAAGCAACAATTCTGTTGTTTTGCTGACGACAATGAAAAGTTGATACGAAAAAGCAGAAAGGTTGTTTGTACGGTAATCCACTATTCTGTTATATTTTGAAGAATTATTGTTTGCGCAAAATTTTATGGGCTGCCAGTTGATTGTTTATATGTGGGTTAACCTTATTCGTTTTGACTTATTATTGCTTTACAATAAATTGTATTTACAACATTATTATTTAAACTTGAAAGATCATAATACATATGATCTAAAATTACAGTCACAAAACTGCCGACTGCTAATGATTCATCACAATATACCATTGAGTTGTCGGTGTAATTTGCATTATCATTATCCCATTGAATACATAAAAGTGATTTATCTTTTGAAGATTTATCATAGATAAAGTCTCCGCTTACAGATGATTTACGGTCTGTTATAAAAGCTTGTGTGCTTGTTTCCAAATTTTCTCCATTAAAAGACGATATATAAACAGATTTTATTATACAATTGCCGGTAACTGCAGAGGGGCTGTTATTTAAATCTTTAATCGTTGTTTCAACAGATTTTTTTAAAAAATCTACATATGGATAAGTCCTTTTGTATAATAATTCGGGTTCCGTAGACATACCTTTATTGTTGTATAAATCACTAACAACGTTAATCGGTATAGCTAAATTCAGATTTTGCCCATTTTCATATGATGCAAATGTAACACCAATGACTTCCCCATAATCGTTAAATAAAGCTCCACCGCTGCTTCCGGAAGAAATAGAGGCAGTGAATTGCAAAACATCAAAATCTTTAGATGTAATTTTTCCGCTTAATACTCCCTTTGAAACGGAATTCTTTGTCCTAAGTGGACTCCCGATTGCAATGACATTTTCGCCTTTTTTGATATCATCAGGATTTCCGAAGGTCAAGGGCTCTATCCCTGTGTCTTCAGTAAGTTTCAAAATACATATATCCTTTTCCTCTGAATATGTAATAATGGAGTCAACATCGTATGAGTTATCTTGATCAGTAGATATTTTTATTTTGTAGCCCTCACAAGCTACATGGTAATTGGTTATTACGGTTTGACCGTCAAAAGCAACAAACCCACTTCCTGTAGCGGATTCTTTGCCATAAAAGTCATAGCAATAGATCTTCACAAGTGAATTCTCGGCTTGTGATATTGCATTTGGATCGTCAGAAAATGAGGTCGGTTTAGTTATAAAAAAAATTAATGTGAATGATGCTAAAATTAATACTATGATAATCAACAGTATGACGGTCAGAAGTTTCTTTTTCTTTTTTAAAGCCAGTGAAGAATTATCGGATAAAACCGATAAATTGCCGCTTTTAGTATTTAAAGATGAGTTATTATCATTATGAGATACAAAATAGTCTTTTTTGTTTGAACTAATGAGCTTGTCTAAAGAAATATTAAATGCCGAACTGATTTTTGCAAGTTGCTCAAGATTAGGCTCGCTTTCACCCGATTCCCATTCAGCTAACATTCCGGTTGTTACACCGATTTTTTTTGCAAATTCCATTTGCGTTAAATTATATTCATTTCGTAAATTGTGTAAGGAATCTTTAAATGCCATATTATTATCTCCTAAGTATTGTTAATAATATTATTTAAAATATAACACAAAAATACAATCAAAATTATAGTATTTTTATTAATATTGTAATTTAAAAATACTTAAATTGCAATAAAAAATTGGACAGTTCATTAGAAAAAGTTAGTCGTTGTTAGAATATATAATGTCTAACTGTTGGTCAAACAGTTCATCGGTAGATTGATAATCAAGCTGCTTCATTGAGGTGGAGTTAATTTAGTCAGCAAAGTGTAAAATATATTTGTCTGAATCGTTATATGATAAATTTTATTTATGTATGAATTTTATATAGATAATTATATACATTTTCTTCATAAAATTTATAATTTATTAAAGAGTGTGTTAAAAAACGTATTTCATCAAGCTACGTAATATGAGATTGACGATAAATTCGGCAACGGAAAATTAAAGAAATCTCAACTTGAAATGACGAAAAAACACAGTTTAGCGAGCCTGATATGAAGAAAAATGAAAAGTTGACACAGCTGGAAAAACAGAAAGTTTTTTGCACTTTATTTCGCTATTAAGTCATTGCAAGAAAAATTATTATTTGAACAAAATTTTCTGCGACCGCCTGTTTCCCACAATTTTTATTAAATTTCTGCAAAATATCCTGCCGCTTCGTCAAGGATTTTTAACGCTACATCGTGCTTTGTCATCATAGGCAGGCTTACGCTCTTGTCTTTTTTAATAAGAGTTACGACATTTGTGTCCGTCCCGAAGCCCGCACCCTCTGTTTTTAAGCTGTTCGCAACTATCATATCGACATTTTTTGAAATGAGCTTTTCTTTTGCGTTTTCAATCAGATTTTGCGTTTCCATTGCAAAACCGCAGATAAACTGATCCCTTGTTCGTGAATGTCCCAGTTCATTTAAAATATCCCTTGTGCGTTTCAGCTCAATTTGCATATTGCCGCCCTGTTTTTTTATTTTTTCAGGGCTTTGCAGTATCGGGGTATAGTCGGCAACTGCCGCAGCTTTTATTATTATGTCCGCTTCGTCCTTATACTTCATAACCGCATCATACATTTCCTGTGCGCTTAAAACAGGAACAAGTTCCGCAAAACACGGCGCCTCTATGCTCACGGGTCCCGAAACGAGAATTACCCTCGCACCGCGCATGGCGGCACATCTTGCAACGGCGTAGCCCATTTTGCCTGTTGAGTGGTTGCTTATGAAACGCACGGGGTCGATTGACTCCCTTGTGGGACCTGCCGTTACAAGTACGGTTTTGCCCGATAAGTTCTTTTTGTAGGCTATTTTGTGCAGGATATGCTCAAGCAAAATATTTTCGCTTACAAGTTTGCCCGTGCCTGTCGCACCGCAGGCAAGGTAACCTGTTGCGGGCTCAATAATTTCCATTCCGTAGGCTTTTAGCTTTTTGATGTTATCCTGAACAATCGGATTTTCATACATATTTGTGTTCATTGCGGGGGCGATAAGCTTAGGCTTTTTGCACGCCATGAAGGTGGTTGTAAGCATATCGTCCGCTATTCCGTTTGCAACTTTTCCGATGACATTCGCGCTTGCAGGAGCAATCATAAATACATCGGCAAGCTCTGCAAGGGCGATATGCTCAACCTTAAACTTAAAGTTGCGGTCAAAGGTGTCAACGATACACTTGTTGCCCGTCAGGCTTTCAAATGTTATGGGGTTTATAAAATTTGTTGCGTTTTGAGTCATCAGAACATGTACATCGGCGTGAAGCTTTACAAGCATACTTGTAAGGTTTGCGATTTTGTACGCCGCAATTCCGCCCGTGACTCCGAGCAGTACGGTTTTTCCTTTTAACATAACAATCTCCCGCTTTTTATTTGTTTATCCGATAAAATCTTCCGTCAGCAAGCCGTGCTTTTCGTAGCGTGAGAGTTTAGCAATATGGTTGTTTTCGTCTGTAAATACCACAAACGGCTTGTGCTCTTTTGCCTCCTGCTCGCTCATCTGAGCGTAGCACATAATAATTACATGGTCGCCGACCGCAACCTTTCTTGCCGCTGCGCCGTTGAGGCAAATCATTCCCGAACCCTTTTCTCCTGCGATTGTGTAGGTTTCAAATCGGTTGCCGTTTTCAACATCAACAATCTGCACCATTTCGTATTCGAGAATACCTGCGGCTTCCATAAGCTCGCTGTCAATCGTTATGCTTCCCACATAATTGAGATCCGCCTGCTTTACTACGGCACGGTGGATTTTTCCCTTTAGCATCGTCAATGTCATAGATATTCTCCTTTATTGAGTAATAAAGTTATCAATAAGTCTTGTTTTTCCGATGTAAACAGCTACCGCAACAAGCGCCGATTTTCCGATTTTGTCGGTGGGGGTGATGGTGCTGAAATCGACTATATCGACATAATCAATCTTTGCAAGCGGCTCTGTGTTAATGCTGTCCGTTATCGCCTTGATGACCTTTTTTGAGTCGGTTTCGCCGCTTTCAATAAGCTCTTTGCCAAGCTTTAAGCTGCGGCTGAGTATCAGAGCGGCTTTTCTTTCATCGGGGTTTAAATAGGTGTTTCGTGAGCTTTTGGCAAGTCCGTCAGGCTCACGAATAATGGGACAGCCCACAATTTCGGTATCAACATTTAGGTCTTTTACCATTCGCTTTATTACCGCAAGCTGCTGGGCGTCTTTCTGACCGAAGTACGCTTTGTCGGGTTTTACGATGTTAAAAAGCTTGAGTACGACAGTCTGTACTCCTCTGAAATGAATCGGTCTTGACTTTCCGCAAAGCTCGGTTGTAAGACCGTTCATATCAACATATGAGCAAAAGCCGTCTGCGTACATCTCTTCGGGCTGCGGGTGAAAAATCAAGTCAACTCCTGCGTCTTTGCAAAGCTGTGAGTCCTTTTGCAAATCCCTCGGATAGCTCTCCAGATCCTCCGTCGGTGCAAACTGCATAGGGTTTACAAAAATGCTGACAACTACCCTGTCGTTGTCCTTTCTTGCCGCATCGATAAGGCTTTTGTGACCCTCGTGCAGATAACCCATTGTGGGGACGAAGCCGATTGTAAGGCCCTCTTTTTTCCATGCGTTTACACGCTTTCTTACATCAACTATTTTATCGCATATATCCATAATACTTAACCTCCCAAAGCATCAGTACAGATTGTCTATAATTTCATCGTCAATTGCGAAGGTGTGTTCCTCCGACGGAAACGCACCGCTTTTTACATCGGAAATATACTGTGAGAATGCGTCTTTCATCGTGCTTCCGATTTGTGCGTACTGTTTTACAAACTTTGGCTTAAAATTCGGGTACATCGCAAGCATATCCTGATACACAAGCACCTGACCGTCACAGCCGGCACCCGCTCCTATTCCGATTGTCGGGATTGAAATACTCTGCGAAATCTTTTCGGCAAGTTTTGCGGGCACACATTCCAAAACTACGGCGAATGCTCCCGCTTCTTCAACGGCTCTTGCTTCATCAAGCAGCTTTTGAGCCGCCTGCATACCCTTGCCCTGTACCTTAAATCCGCCGAAGGCGTTTATTGACTGAGGTGTAAGTCCAAGGTGAGCGCAGACGGGGATAGAAGCGTTTACTATTGCCTTTATATGCTCGCAAAACTCTGCTCCGCCCTCAAGTTTTACAGCCTGTGCCTTGCCCTCCTTTACGAGCCGTCCTGCGTTTACAACGGCGTCATAGACGGAGGTTTGATACGACATAAACGGCATATCGGTGATGACAAGCGCGTTTTTCGCTCCTCTTGCTACCGCTCTGCTGTGGTGTATCATATCTTCCATGGTGACAGACAGCGTGTCGTCATATCCCAGCACTACCATTCCCAACGAATCGCCGACGAGAATGGAGTTTACTCCCGCTTCATCAATGAGGCGTGCGGTTGTGTAATCATAGGCGGTAAGCATTGTGAGTTTTTCGCCGTTTTTCTTTGCGTCTTTAAATGTAACCGAAGTGTTTTTCATCTGAATCCTCCTCAATCAGCACAAGCCGTGACTTAAAAATTCTTCAAGCTCGGAATAGTCTCTGCTTTTATTTTTCTCTTTGGCAAGCAAAAGAAGCCTTTTTGACAGCAAAAGATGAATGAGTTTTTCTTCTCCCTCAAGACTGTCCAAGTGATTTTTTACCGTTTGACAGTCGCACCTCTCAACGGGTCCCGTAAGGGCTTTTGTGCATCCGTTTTCCACGACGCTCTGCACATTGCCGAGTACGAGATTTTTTGTCGCACTTAATGCTTCTTCTCTTGTAAACCCGCATTTTTCAAGCAGGCAGTAGCCCAAATCAAGCAAGGCCGTTACATCGTTGCTCAAAACGCTTGCGGCGGCGTGATAAAGGCTTTTTTTGCTTTTATCGATTCGGCACACGGTATTGCCGAGATTTTCAAAAAGAGCTTTGAGGGTGCTGACTGCATCTGTATTTCCCTCTATAACAAAAAAAGTATTTCCGATACTCTTGTAGGACGATAACTTGTCGCTGAAAGCAAGCATGGGGTGAAGAGAACAAACGCTCACGCCCGAGCCTTGGGAATCGGTAAATACATCAGATGATAATGCTCCACTAAAATGGCATACTATTTTATTTTTTACGGACAGATTTTTAATGCAATCCCACACCTTGCCGATTGCTCCGTCGGTAGTTGTGATAAAAAGGGTATCGCTCACATTCACAAGCTCTTCCAAATCGGAAAAGCAGTCCGTTTGAGTAAATTGTGCCGCAAAAGCGGCGTCGTCGGAGTTTATATCATAAAGCCCCGAAATTTGAATATTGTTTTCTTTGAGGTATTTGCCGAGCGAAACGCCGACCTTGCCTGCTCCGATAATTCCAATATTCATGCTATCACCTCGTTTCATTACACAGCGATAACACATCATCTGATACAGTTTCAAATATGAATACCGTTCACGATTAATATAACACAAATATAAGAATATTTCAACATTTACAGGGATTTATCCTGCAAACTTTGCATTTACAATATATCGTATCGGTGATAAAATGACGGTAGCAGGAAAAAAGGCGGGATATTTATGGAAAAACAACGAATTGACAGGCAGTTTGAATTTTTGCTTGAAGCTGACAAAGAGAAGTTTATCGAGAGAAAAACTCTGAAAAGCGACGGCAAAACCTTTGAAAATGACGCCGAACACGCATGGCATATGGTGCTTATGTGTCTTTTGCTCGGTGAATACTCAAACGAAGATATAGATATGCTTAAAACAATTTCAATGATAGTAATTCACGATATTGTCGAGATAGACGCAGGTGACACCTACGCTTATGACAGCGAGGCTAAAAAGTCACAGCGGGAGCGTGAGCTAAAGGCGGCAAAACGAATTTTCGGACTTCTTCCCGACGACCAGTGCAAAAAATTTAAGGCGTTGTGGGAGGAGTTTGAGGAGGGCAAAACAAAAGAGGCAAAGTTTGCTCATGCAATGGACAACATACAGCCTGCAATGCTCAACAACTCAACCGACGGCAAGATGTGGGCAAAAAACAAGGTGAGCCTCAAACAGATTCTTGAAAGAAACAAGAATACCTCAGACGGCTCTGTTACGCTCTGGGATTATGCGTATAATAATTTCATTTTGCCTAATGTTGAAAAAGGCAGAATAGAAAACGATTAAATTTCAGATGTCTGACGGACTTTCATTTTCTGCCAGCTTAAAAAGCCGTAAATATCGTTTACAAAAAATATCGCAAAGCAAATAACGACGGGCACAAAAGACGGTGCCGAAAATGACGCAAGAATCCAAAGAGAAACAAGAACCAAGTCGTTTGCCGCATAGGCAACGGCATAAACGGGACTGCGGAAAAGCGTTAAATATGCCGCACAAAAGCTTGTTGCTATTGAAAGTGTGCTGAGCATAAGATTGGGAGTATCAAACGCCTTTAATATAAAATAAAATACAAGCGTTGCCACGGCGGTAAGCACGACAAGAAAAAATTTCTGTTTGCCCGAAAGACTGTTTACCGCAACCTCTTGTGTGCCCTTGTAGGGGTGCCTGTGCCAGCTTACGGCAGTCATAACGGCTATGGGGGCGGTCATACCGAGATATGTTATCATTTCGCCGTAGTAGCGGTACTCCAGAGAAATAACTGCATACAGCAGACTGAATATCACCATAAGCACCTGTCCTGCAACATAGCCCTTTGCGACCAAAATCAGAGAAGTAACTCCTATAAGAGAAGCCGCAAGAGTGAGCGGGTTAAACCCGTCTGAAAGAAGAAACGAGGCTGTTACGCAAAGAACTGAAAACAGCCAGAGAAAAAGCTCGAATTTTGAAAGGCTCAAAAACAAATTTTTTATGTATTTCATAGACGGCAATACCTCCGAATATTTGTAAATATAAAAATCTGTGTTTGGTTTTGTAAGGGCAAAAAAATAAGCGTTCAATATACATATCTTCAAAGACCTAACGATATGTACACGAACGCAAAGCGTTTCCTACCCGGTGGCAGTAATAATTTTTGTTTTCCACATTTTATCATAACATAAATTTAATGTCAAGCTATTGAATATACTTTTATTTTTGCTATAATACTAATAAAATAAATTAAAGGAGGCGAAGTTATGAAGTATGTATGCGATGTATGCGGCTGGGAATACGACGAAGCTGTGGGTGATCCCGATAACGGTATTGCTCCGGGCACAAAGTTTGAGGATTTGCCGGACGATTTTGTATGCCCTCTCTGCGGCGTAGGCAAGGATGAATTCTCACCCGCCGAATAAGATTTCAAACAAAAATCAGGCACGCCCAAACTTCGGCGTGCCTGATTTTGTTTATCTGTGAAAGTTAAGTTCAAGCTTATCCTTGTCCGATTTAAACACCCTGCAAACAATTCCCGCCGCTTCAAGCATACGCTTTGACGCGATCGTTTCGTCAGAGTCCGCGTATTTGTCATAAAGGTAAACAAGCTCGCTTATTCCCGACTGGATAATAGCCTTTGCACATTCGTTGCAGGGGAAGAGGTCAACATACAGCTTCGCGCCCTTTAGGTTTTTGCCCCTTGCGTTCAGTATTGCGTTAAGCTCAGCGTGAACGACATATTTATACTTTGTGTCTTCGCCCTCACGCTCCCAAGGAAAAACATCGTCCGAACAGCCGTACGGAAAACCGTTGTAGCCTGTTGACAGGATAATGTTGTTTGAGTCAACTATGCAGGCTCCTACCTGGGTGTTTGGGTCTTTGCTTCGTTTTGACGCAAGCAGCGCCACTCCCATAAAATACTCATCCCATGTGATATAATCGTTTCGTTTCATAGCTGCCTCCTAATCTTTGGTGTTCTAAAAAAATTATAACTTAAATATATAAAATAGGCAAGAATTTTATTGAAAATATCGGCTTGATTCTTAAAATCATATTGCATTTGATCCTGATAAACACAAAAAAACAGGACGCCGTGCACGACGCCCTGCTTTGTTCAGCAAAAGTTTTGCTTATAACCGATATTTTAATTAAGCCTTGCCTACTGAGCCGAAAAGCTCCATTTTCTCTTTTACGGTTGCCTTGATAGCTTCTGCGCCGGGAGCGAGGAGCTTTCTGGGGTCAAAGCCCTTGCCCTGAAGGTCCTTGCCCTCTTCAATGTACTTTCTTGTAGCTGCTGCAAATGCGAGCTGGCACTCAGTATTTACATTGATCTTTGAAACGCCGAGCGAAATAGCCTTTTTAATCATATCGGCAGGAATACCTGTACCGCCGTGGAGTACGAGGGGCATATCGCCTGTGAGCTGCTGGATAGCGTCGAGAGTTTCAAAGCTGAGACCCTGCCAGTTTTCGGGGTACTTGCCGTGAATGTTGCCGATACCGGCTGCGAGCATTGTAACGCCGAGGTCTGCGATCATTTTGCATTCCTTCGGATCTGCACATTCGCCTGCACCGATTACGCCGTCTTCTTCGCCGCCGATTGAGCCAACCTCAGCCTCAAGTGAAAGACCGAGCTTTTCGCAGGTTGCAACGAGTTCCTTTGTTTTTTCAATGTTTTCTTCAATCGGATAGTGTGAACCGTCGAACATTACCGAGCTGAAGCCTGCCTCAATGCAAGCCTTTGCGCCCTCGTATGAGCCGTGGTCAAGATGAAGAGCAACGGGAACTGTGATGTTGAGCTCTTCGAGCATACCTTTAACCATACCTACTACGGTTTTGTAGCCGCACATATATTTTCCTGCACCCTCGGATACGCCGAGAATTACGGGAGAGTTAAGCTCCTGTGCTGTCAAAAGAATTGATTTTGTCCATTCAAGGTTGTTGATGTTGAACTGACCTACTGCATAGTGGCCTGCCTTTGCTTTTGTAAGCATTTCCTTAGCGTTTACTAATGGCATTTTAATCTTCCTTTTCGTAAAAATATTTCAGCAGAAAAACACTTTCCCTGTTGAGTTAATTTTATTATACAATAAAAACTTTCAAATATAAAGTCTTTTCACAAACTTTTTGATAATTTTTTAACAATTTAACAATTTAAAATGATTATACGGTCATTTTGATGAATAATCACGAAATATTCAGAATTTGCTCACACGCTTGTTTGATAAGATTATTGCTTTTAAACGCAATAGGCTGTATAATTAAATTTGTATAAATGTTAAAATATTGTCGGGCGCTTATTATTTTACAGCCTTGTAAAACTTATTGAATCGTAATATTTAATGACAAGTTAATTTGATATTTAATATAAGGAGATAATATATGGAAAACAATGATTTTAATAAAGACTTTGATTTTTCACAGGTGCAAAAGCCGTTTACGGATAAAACGGCAGACGTCCATGATTTTTCTCAAAATTCGGGACAGAATACATATGCGAATAATCCCGTGATTTCACAAAATACAGATTCAAAAACGAATACGGGCGAGCCTGTTTTAACGCAGAACACACAACATCGGTCGGATGCGGGTGAGCCTGTTTTTGCTCAAAATCAAGAAGATAATTCCTTCGAAAACAGATGCGCGGGTCCTGAAAACTCACAGCCGGGTGCAAATCGGTTTTCTTCGTCGTATTTTGCGCAAAACAGCGGAGCCGTACAACGCAATGATTATTCAAATCCGCATTACACAAACAATGTTTCTCAGTTTAATAACGATTACAAGTCCTACGGAACTCCTGCTTCCTCAGGCAGTCCTTATACGCAGAATGGGCAGAGCAATAACAGCCAAAATTATGCGTACAGCGGCTTTGGAAATCGGCCGCCGTATCAGCCGCAGCCCTATGCGCAGTATGGAAATGGTTATCATAAGCCGCCCAAAGGGAAGGTGAGTACGGGCGTTGTGGTAATTATATCCGTGTTGTGTGCTTTGTTGATATTCGGATTTATAGGTATGGCGGTACTTGTTAATGAAAATGTAAATAAAGGTGAATCAGGAAAAGATGATAACGCTTTTTACTTCACGGTTCCGGATAACGGAAGCGAAACACCGAGTATTCCTCAGAGCACCGACCCTTCCGTACAGCACGAGGAGTCGGATTACAGCAACAGGGTTGATAAGGATTACAAGGGACTTGTGCTTGAGAGCAAGCCAAAGGACGCTGATAAAAACAGTGCCTATACTTCGGAGTATGCGTATAACAAGGTTTCAGACTCTGTTGTAGGCGTAGTCGGATATACTGATAAGGTTACTACTGTCGAGGACTGCGAAACACAGGGAAGCGGAATTATTATAAGCTCTGACGGTTATGTGGTTACAAACTCTCATGTTATTGACAACAGCAAAACAAGCTATATTTTGCAGATTGTGACCTCCGATGGGAAATCGTATGACGCAGGCGTTGTTGGATACGACTCAAGGACCGATATTGCCGTTCTGAAAATGGACGGAGCAAAGGGCCTCAAACCTGCGGTATTCGGCGACTCGAACGAGCTTGAACTCGGTGAGGACATAATAGCCGTCGGTAATCCGGGCGGGCTCGACTATCAAAATTCAATTACAAAGGGCATTGTTTCTGCACTCGACAGAAAAATGTCGTCGACAAGTCTTGTAAAATACATTCAGACCGACGCCGCTATTAACCCGGGTAACTCGGGCGGCCCGATTGTGAACCTTTACGGTCAGGTGGTCGGAATTGCGACCTCAAAAATTGTTTCGGAACAGTATGAGGGAATGGGATTTGCCATTCCGTCCGACACGGCAAAAGGAATAATTGATACCCTGATAAGAAACGGATATGTCGAGGGCAGGGTAAAGATAGGAATTACGGGCACGGCCGTTACATCAGAAGCCGCTTCGGCATACGGACTGCCTGCCGGTATCAGCATATCCGAGATTACTCAGGGAGGTCCGTGCGACGGAACCGCACTTAAAAAGGGTGATATTATAACGAGCGTAGGCAGAAACAAGGTGGAATCGTTCAGCGATGTGTACGAAATCTTGGAAAATTATAATCCCGGCGATGAGGTGGAAATTGAGTATTTCAGACCGTCCGATATGTCGGAGGGCAAGGTGGAAATCGTGCTTGCCGAGGATAAGTAATGTCTTATAAGACGGGATAAATTAAATAAGTGAGGGAGTTACTATGAAAAAGTTTATTTCCGTATTTCTCTGCGCCGTTATTGCGGGCTCAGTTTTACTCGGCGGCTGTTCACAGCAGAGCCCAGACACAAGCAGCGCCGCAACAACGCAGCAGCAAACAGAACAAGCTGTGTTGGAAAATTCAAAATATGCCGACGAGTCAAACTGGGCGTATTTTGAAGATGAACAGTCCGACAAAAAAGCCGATGTATTCTTCATTTGCCCCACCGTTTACAGCGGCACTGACGGGGAATACAATATGTCGCTTTCGGACGAAGAAACCAAAGAGAGCTTTTTGGGAGCTACAAATATGGAAAAGGGAATTTATGATGACGAATGCCGCTTCTTTGCCCCTTTTTACAGACAGATAGGTCTTTCGGTTTATACGATGAGCGAGGAGTTTCGTGCGGAGCAGTTGCAGACTGCGTTTGACGATGTAAAGGAAGCTTTTGAGTATTATCTTGAAACCTGCAATGACGGCAGACCGATAATTATTGCGGGCTTTTCGCAGGGCGCTGATATGAGTATAAGACTTATCAAGGAGTGCTTTGCGGATGAAAAACTGCAAAATCAGCTTGTCGCCTGCTATGCAATAGGCTGGAGGCTTACCGAACAGGAGGTCGAAAAATATCCGTATCTTAAGGCGGCACAGGGCGAAAGCGACACGGGGGTCGTTATTTCGTTTAACAGCGAAGCAGAGAGCGTTGACAGCTCGCTTATGGTGCCTGAGGGTATAAAGACTCTTTCTGTTAATCCTCTCAACTGGAAAACCGACTCAACTCCTGCCGACAAAAACGAAAATCTCGGCGCTTGTTTTACCGATTACAGCGGAGAGATAACGAAGGAAGTAAAAGCTCTTACGGGGGCTTATATTGACAGCGAGCGAGGAACGCTCAAGGTGACCGACGTATCAAGCGATGATTACCCGTCGGGTCTTGATATAATGGGCGAGGGCGTGTATCACATATACGACTATCAGTTCTTTTACAGAAATCTTGAAAAGAATGTTCAAACACGCCTAAACGCTTATCTGAACGCAGCGTAGAATAAAGTAAACAAAAAACCGCCCGATCAAGGGCGGTTTTAATTTTGATTATTATTCTGTTGCTTTCCTGTCGGCGGGTTACAAAACAAATACGAGCAAAACAGCATAGTTTGCGGCTTAATGTAATTTTGTTTATATAAAGCGTTATTCAATAACCCTGAAAAGAGATATTACTTTGCCCAGCAAAACCACCTCGTCGACAATAATAGGTTCAAAGCTGTCGTTTTCGGGCTGAAGCCTGAAATGGCCGTCCTCTTTGTAAAATCTTTTTACCGTTGCTTCATCGCCGACAAGCGCAACGACAATTTCGCCGTTTTCGGCAACGGGAGTGCGGTGAACAATTACAATATCGTTATCAAAAATTCCGGCGTCTATCATACTTTCACCCTGAACACGCAGGGCAAAAAGCTCTCTGCCTCGTCTCAGACTTTCGGGTACGGGCACATACTGCTCAATATTTTCTACCGCAAGAATAGGGTATCCTGCTGCGACACGTCCCAAAACGGGAACTGCCGAGGATTTTTCCTCTCCCGTAATTTTTATGCATCTGTTTACGCCGTGTTCACGGGAAATAAATCCTTTTTCCTCAAGGGCTTTGAGGTGATGGTGAACCGTCGAGGTTGAGCTCAGCCCCGTGACATTGCCGATTTCTCTTACGGACGGCACTCTGCCCTCGTGGGAACACTCTTTCAGATAATCCAAAATTTTCTGCTGGCTCTCGCTTAAAGGTTTCATATAATCACGCTCCCTTTTTTGAGATTATATCATATACTTGACAAAAAATCAAACATTTGTTTTATATTTCACAATATTTGACACGAATAAACAAAATTCTACAAAAAATTTCACTTTTTTACACCTTAATACAACTTTTTCTTGTTGTGCAAAAACTTTTCAATGTAATTTCATTTTAAATTCACACAGTCGTCAAATTGATGTTGTTTAATATAGGTGTACTCAAAAGACGGAACCGCAACCGTCAGAGTATAATTGTTCTACCCTCCTCAATACGAACTGACTGACAGTTCGTGATTGTACCCCTCATTTTTTAAAGAACAGAAAACGCCAAACCTTCCGCAAGGGTTTGGCGTTTTCATTTGCCGAGTGCCTCGGCACGTATCTCGTGAAGTTAAAATTAAAAAACAACTTATCTTAAACACCCGACCGAAAACGGGAGCTTAGCAAAACACGGAAGACGAGTACCTCGGCACGTATTTCGTGAAGTTAAAAGTAAAAACAACTTATCTTAAACACCCGACCGAAAAGGTGAGCTTAGCAAAACACGGCAGACGAGTACCTCGCACGTATTTCGTGAAGTTAAAATTAAAAAACAACTTATCTTAAATGCCCGACCGAAAACGGGAGCTTAGCAAAACACGGCAGACGGGCAGCTTAATACATTTTTGAAGTATATCAGATATTACATTGCGAATATAACAGCCGTATCAAGAGAAAAATTATTGAATAAAGCGCTGTTAAGTATATTTAACTCGAAGCTTAGCCTATCGTTTTTTTAATTCTTTTTCGAGCAGATATTTATTTTTTGTAGCCATTCCGCCTCTTATGTGACGCTCGCTCTTATTTGTATCAAGAATTTGCCTTACCTCCCGATAAAGAGCGGGATTAAGTGTTTTAAGGCGCTGACTTACATCTTTATGTACGGTGCTTTTGCTTATTCCGAATTTTTTTGCGGTGCTTCTCACCGTCGCCTTACTGGTTACTATATATTTGCCAAGCATTGCTGCGCGCTCCTCCACTATGCCTTTCAAAGAAAACCCTCCAATCGTCTTGATAATCTATATGCGGAGAGTATAATGTGTATTCATTTTTAAGGTTCGCAGAGCTCAATTTGTTTTATCCTGTGACGATTAGTGATACTCTTTGTTAAAATGCACAAATGCAGGAGAGGTAATATATTAAGTTGTCATAATTGATAAACACATTGGCCGATGATATAATTATTAGACAGGGATGTAAGGAGTGGTTTTATGAATACGGTGAAAAAATCCACTAAAAGATTTACTGCCGTTTTGCTTTGCTTTATTATGATATTTTTGTCTGCGGGATATTTGGGATGCGGCAAAACTTTTGCCGCGGCTGATGAAAGTTACATTACCTACAACAAGGTACTGTATGATGATAACAAAGAGCTTTGCGACAGGCTCCTGCATGGAATGGAAAACTTTGAAACCGAAATAAACATAAAAGATTTTAAAGTACCCGTTTCGGAAAAAGAGAAAATGAGATATATAATGAAAACGGTGCTTAGAAAAAATCCTCAGCTTTTTTATGTTGATTCCACAAAATATATGCTCGGCTCCGACAGCACCTATATTGCGGCGATCCGCCCTATTTATCTTACTGATAAACAGACTGCAATGGCGGAGCTAAACGAGTTTAATGAAATATGTGCTGAGTATATCTCAAAGACGGATGCAAATATGACAGATTTTCAAAAGGCGGTAATAATCCACGATGAACTGATTTTAAACTGCAAATACCTTAATGAGGATGAAACGGGACATATCACGGCGTATGACGCGCTCGCAGGCAAAGCGGCAAACTGTCAGGGATATGCCTGCGCTTATTCTTATCTGCTTTCGCTTGTAGGCGTGAAAAGCGAAATAGTCGAATCGTCGGCTATGTACCATGTTTGGAACAAGGTATGTATCGACGGCGAGTATTACAATGTTGATCTCACTTGGGACGACCCTATGCCGAATAAAACAGGGCATACGGCGCACAGGTATTTTCTTTTGAGTGACAGCGCAATATCAAGCGGCGACGATGAAATAAAGTCGCATTACGGGTTTGATTATGCCTACTACAAGTCTGACAGTACGAAATATGACAATGCATATTACCACTCTATAAGAACAAGACTTTGCTATTACGGCGACGAATGTTATGCAATCGACAGCGATTATAAGAGCGAATATTTTAACTGCCTTGTAAAATACGATTTAAACAACGATTCCGTGGAGGTCGTTAAAAAGTTTGATTACAAATGGTCGGCGGGTGCGACAAGCTCATGGAAGTACGGTTATATGAGTCTTGAGATGTTTGACGGTAAGCTTTATTATAATTCGCCCGACGGCATATATGTGTATGACCCTGACAGCAAAAGCGAGGAGCTTTTCGCAAATCTCGATACAGCCGACGGCGAGTGCTACGGTATTATAATATCGGGCGACGTTGTTTACGCAGGTATGGCTAAAAGCCCTAATGAAGAATGTACGATTGTAAATGCGGGCAAGGTTTTAAAAGATGTATTGTACGGTGATGTGAACGGCGACGGTCGTGTTAGTATTGCGGACGCAACCGAAATTCAAAAGTATTGTGTTGGACTGACAAGCCTGTCTGACGAACAGATTTTAAGGGCGGATATGAACAAAGACGGATTTATAAATATCGCGGACGCGACACTTATACAGAAATATATCGTCTGCTTGTAATTGTTGAATAAAAATAAGAGGGAGATATAAATTTAAAGGCAATCTCATTTTAGGTGAGATTGCCTTGTTTTTTTAAAATTCCCGTATGAAAAATCAGTTATTAAAAAAAGTTTAATTAATTTTTCGGAAAATTGCATAGTTTTATGCAATTTTTTTGATTTTAAGACCTTAGTTGGAGGTGTTAATATGATTATATACAATATGAAAAAACCGATTGACTGTATCGGTTCTGACTGCGTGGGAGTAACGGGCGACAATATAGCCTATACCCAGGACTTCTACATAAAGGGAATTTCCGATGACTCAATCAGCTACACAATTCATCTGCGGTTTGCGGACGGAAGCGTAAACTCCGTTACCCCGAGCAGGGTGGTTACCGACGGTGAGGGCACGGCAATAAGCTGGATAATAAAGAAAAACGATATTTTCGCACACGGCTTTTTTGAAGTTCAGATAGAGGGGAGAAACAAAGCGGGGCTTGTTTTTCAGACTGAAATCGCAAAGCTTTACGCCGATGAAAGCCTTGCTGTTGAGGACAAGGAGTATGAAAATCCAAATTCCGAAACTCTGCGTCTGCGCGATGAAGCTTACAGCGCTCTTGAAGAAATTAAAGGTCAGCAAGAGCAGATAGCAGAAAATCTAAACCTTATCGAGCAGTCGGATTTGAGCTTGAAAGCCGACAAAGCGACAACTCTTTCGGGCTACGGTATAACCGATGCGTACACAAAAGCGGAAACGGACTCGGCGTTATCTTTAAAAATCAGCAACGAGGCAGGCTCGGTATCGACAGAGAACATCGCTGACAAGGCGGTAACAAACGAAAAACTTGCAAACGGTGCCGTTACATCAATGAAAATTGCAAACAATTCCGTATCAGGTGCAGCGATAGTGCAAAACCAGATAAATGCAGGACATATCATAAACGGTGCGGTAACAGCGGATAAGCTGTCGGACGATGTAAAGACTTTAATAAACGAAAAAGCAAAAAGTGATGATGTGAATTCAAAACTTTCCGAAAAAGCCGACAAAGCGACGACGCTTGACGGATACGGTATAACGGACGGAGAAAAGGCAGGCAATAAGGTTTTCGGGAAAAATGAAGTTACCGACGAAGAAAACAATTACCCCTCAATAGGGTATTTAAAGAATTTCTATTATGAATATTCAGAAGTTGATGAAGCTCTGAGCAAAAAAGCTGACAAAGCGACAACGCTCTTCGGTTACGGCATAAACGACGCATATACAAAGCAAGAGTCAAAAAATCTTTACGGGCTGAATATATCTGTTGTGTTTGACGAAAAATTCAATCCGTTAAATTACACCGAAGCGGCAAGCATTTCGGCAGGCTCGTTTGCAACCGGCAACAAAAATATCAAGACTGCGTTTATCGCAAAAAATCTCCGATATATCGGCGAAGGAGCGTTTGCAAACTGCGATAATCTTACAGATGTTTACATTGATAATCCGCCGGAGTCCATTACTGTTACTTCCGGAGCTATTCCGTCAACTGCAACGATTCATTACAATGCGGATTTTAATGATAATAAAAATCTGATTGCTTCGCTTATAAACTTAAATTCAAAGCTATCAAAAAAGTATGATTCGTCAAATATCGAAACGGGAAGCGGAGAGCTGAAAACAACCGATGTAAATTCAGACAAAATCAATTCCGCGTCGTTTGAATATCAGAAAATCGGGTCATATGTAAATGTGCATATTTACATAGATTTTAAGGCGTTTTCCATTTCAAACACAAACCAAAGCATAAGTTTAAGCGGATTGCCTTTTGTGTGCTGTAACACAGTAAACCCCAGAGAGCTTTGCATAACATCTCAGAAGAAGCAGCTTGCGTGGGCGATAGCCAGAAACTCGTCATCTTTGACATTATTGTTCTTGAACACAGATTTATTTGCGGAAAATGAAAAGCTGTCGTTTTCATTGAGATACAAAATAGAGTAAAGGAGTAAAAATATGGAAATCAAAGAAAAAATAACGCTTGATATGCTGACGCCTGACAGCGTTTCGATCTTAAAGCAGCAATACATAACGATAGACGGAACGGATATAAAGGTTGGCGACAACATTCGCAACGCCTATATGAATACGCAGACGGAAAGGGAATATTTAAAAGGGTGTTTGCCCGAAGATTACTACAACGCTGTGCTTGCGATGTGGGGCAACGGCCCGACAGTTTTAGAGCCTGCGTCTTAAAATTGTCTGTATAAAAGTCAAAAGCTGACCGAACCAAAATTTTTACTCGGTCAGCTTTTATGATTTTAAGGTTTTTCGCCTGTTAAAAATTCAATGCTTCTTTCAATAGAATCCTTTGAGCTTCCCCATTCCTGCCCCTTGCTTCGATAGTCAAACATTGAGCAAAAATGCGTAATGTCTTTTTTGAGAGATTCAAGGTAATTTTTTGTAAGAGCATATGTTTC
>CALYBP010000034.1 GCA_944415425.1 uncultured Ruminococcus sp.
TTTTACAGTTTTTCTTCTGCCGTCACCTTGCCTTGTCATACGGAAAGGGCACGGCGTTTGCAATAGGACTTTTCTTTTTGTATCCGCTGTTTATTCTTATTCTCGGCCTCGGCCGCTCAAAATACAGGGGCAACAGCAGTAAGCGGTAATAAATAATTTTTAATAAAATTCAGGCGGAGAGCAATTGATATGCTCTCCGCTTTTTTTACAAAAAGTCGGGTTCCTTGACAAGCAATTCGTACATACCGTTTAATATTATCAAGCCTTCTTTAGCCCGACCGTTTTCAAGCAGCTCACTGCAAAAAACAAACGGAACGCATACAAACTGCGTTCCGTTATGGTTTTATTAAGGTTTGTTATTACTTAAAATATTTTACTCCGCTTTCAAAAATCTGCTGGTCTTTTTCAAACGGAACATTTTTGTAAAGGTTTTCACCCTTTCTTTCGCTGTGTCCCATCTTTCCGAGAACACGGCCGTCGGGAGATGTTATACCCTCTATTGCGCAAACCGAACCGTTTACATTGTAGGCAATATCGTCGCTTGGGTTGCCGTTTAGGTCGACATACTGCGTAGCGATTTGACCGTTTTGAGCAAGCGCCTTTACCGTTTCGATGTCAGCCATAAATCTGCCCTCACCGTGCGATACGGGAACTGCGAACACATCGCCTGCGTTTACATTTGCAAACCACGGCGACTTAACGGAGGTAACTCTCGTATAAGCCATATGAGAAATGTGGCGTCCGATTGTATTAAATGTAAGCGTCGGGTCACTTGGCTTGAGGTCACGGATTTCACCGTAGGGAACAAGTCCCAGCTTTATGAGCGCCTGGAAGCCGTTGCAGATACCGAGCATAAGTCCGTCGCGGTTTTTGAGAAGATCGTTTACCGCGTCGGCAATTCTCGGATTGCGAAGCGTCGTTGCGATAAACTTGCCCGAACCGTCGGGTTCGTCACCGCCCGAGAAACCGCCCGGCAGCATAATCATCTGAGATGACTTGATTATCTGCTCCATTTTGAGGATTGTTTCCTCAATTCCCTTTGATGTGAGGTTGTTTACAATGAGCATTTCAACCTCTGCACCCGCCTTTTCAAAGGCTCTTGCGGTGTCAACCTCGCAGTTTGTACCGGGGAATACGGGGATAAATACCTTGGGTTTTGCTGTTTTTATTGCGGGGGATTTTGTATTTCTTTCTGTATATAGCTTTGCATCGACTGCAATTTCAGGGCATTCTGCCTGCGTTGGGAATACCTTTTCAAGCGGAGCAGTCCACTTTTTGAGGATTTCAGAAATCTCAACGCTTGTATCGCCCATTGTAACTTTTGCGTCATCTGTAACCACACCCAAATCGTAGCTTAAAACATCAGCGTCAAGCTCTGCGCCGTTTTCAAGCTCAAGTACAAGAGAACCTGAGAGAGGAGCGAAAAGCTCGTCGTTTGTAAGCTCTTTTGCAAACTTAAATCCAAAGCCGTTGCCGAAGCATGCCTTGCACACGCTTGCGCAGGCGCCGCCCTCTTTTACGACGGACGCCGAAAGCACCTTGCCGCTCTCGCACAAAGCAAATACGGCGTTGTACATCTTGATGAGCTTGTCCCACTGCGGCATAAGCGTTTCCTTGTTTTCGGGAACGGGAACATATATAACCTTTGAACACGCCTTTTTAAACTCAGCGGAAATTGTCTTTGAAGCCTTGGTCATAGCAACAGCAAAGCTTACGAGAGTAGGCGGAACATCAATATCCTCAAATGTACCCGACATACTGTCTTTGCCGCCTATTGACGGAAGACCGAGCTTTAGCTGAGCCTGCATTGCGCCGAGAAGTGCTGCGGCAGGCTTGCCCCAGCGTGACGGAACATCCTTGAGTCTTTCAAAATACTCCTGGAATGTAAGGCGTGCGGTCATCGGATTTGCACCGATTGCGAGAAGCTTTGAAAGCGACTCAACAACCGCATATGCAGAGCCGTGGAACGGACTCCAGCGTGAAACGCCGGGAATATAGCCGTAGCTCATCGCCGTTGCGTCGTCGGTTTCGCCCTTTTCAAGCGGAATCTTTGCAGCCATAGCCTCCTGCGGAGTAAGCTGTGCTTTTCCGCCGAACGGCATAATTACGGTTGCCGCACCGATTGAAGCGTCAAAACGCTCCGCAAGACCGATTTGTGAGCAAACCTCAAGTCTTGCCATATTTTCAGAAACCGCCTTTTCAAACGGCATATCTTTAAGCGCTTCGGGGCACTTGTCGCGATAACAATCCTCGGCTTTCGGGGCTGTGATATAAGCCTTTGCAACCTGTGTAACGCCGTTTGTGTTCAAAAACTCACGGCTAAGGTCAACGATTTTGTCGCCTCTCCAGTTCATCGTAAGGCGGGGATTTTCGGTAACAACCGCAACGGCTGTTGCCTCCAAATTCTCTTTTTCCGCCTCTTTGATAAACTTTTCAACATCGTTTTTATCAAGAACGACAGCCATTCTCTCCTGGCTTTCGGAGATTGCAAGCTCCGTGCCGTCAAGACCGTCGTATTTTTTTGTCACCTTATCAAGGTCAACCGTCAAACCGTCCGCAAGCTCTCCGATTGCGACGCAGACGCCGCCTGCACCGAAGTCGTTACATCTTTTGATGAGCTTTGATACTTCGGGATTTCTGAACAGACGCTGGATTTTACGCTCCGTCGGCGGATTACCCTTCTGCACCTCGGCACCGCAGGTTTCAATAGAGCTTTCCGTGTGTGCCTTTGATGAACCCGTCGCACCGCCGCAGCCGTCACGGCCTGTTCTTCCGCCCAGCAAAACGATAACATCGTCGGGAGCGGGAACCTCACGCACTACATTCTCTTTGGGAGAAGCGCCGATTACCGCGCCGATTTCCATTCTCTTTGCCACATAGCCCTTGTCGTAAAGCTCTGTAACCTGACCCGTTGCAAGTCCGATTTGGTTGCCGTATGAGCTGTAACCCTGTGCGGCGCCCGTCGTTATTTTTCTTGACGGAAGTTTTCCGTGCATCGTATCCTTAAACGCAACTGTCGGGTCGCCCGAACCTGTTACACGCATTGCCTGATACACATACGCTCTGCCCGAAAGCGGATCGCGGATTGCGCCGCCCAAGCATGTTGCCGCTCCGCCGAACGGCTCAATTTCTGTGGGGTGGTTGTGGGTTTCGTTCTTAAACTGAACAAGCCACTTCTCCGTTTTGCCGTCAATCGTTACGGGAACCTCAATTGAGCAGGCGTTGATTTCCTCGCTTTCGTCAAGGTCGGGAATCATACCCTTTTTCTTCAACGACTTCATTCCGATTAACGCCATATCCATAAGCGACACAATTCTTTTTGTGTCCTTGCCGTAAACCTCGTCACGGGTATCGTAATACTCCTTTAATGCGTCCTCAATCACCTTGTCGAGAGCCGCTTTTTCAACCTCGACCTCGGAAAGTCTTGTGAGGAATGTCGTGTGGCGGCAGTGATCCGACCAGTATGTGTCGATAACTCTCAGCTCCGTAACGCTCGGGTCTCTGTGCTCCGTGTCACGGAAATAATCGCGGCAGAATTTAAGGTCGTCAAGCGTCATAGCAAAGCCCATTGAGCCGTAATACTGAGCCATTTCATCGTCGTTCCATTTTATAAAGCCCTCAACACGCTTAACATTCTCCGGAACGGGAGTTTCTATATCAAGAGTTTGAGGCTTTTCAAGAGAGGCAAGACGGCTTTCAACAGGGTTTATGAGATAATTTTCAATCTTTTTCAGCTCTTCATCGGTAATATCACCCTTTAAAGCGATAACTCTTGCGGTAAGCACCTTGCATCTTTCACCCTGAGTAAGAAGCTGTATGCACTGCTCGGCAGAGTCACCCCTCTGGTCGTACTGACCGGGGAGATATTCCATCGCAAATACTCTCCAGCCGTCCTCAACGGGCAGAGATTCTTCGTATATAACATCGGCGTTAGGCTCTGAAAGAACAATGCCCTTTGCCTTGTCGTATTCATTTTTTGTAAGTCCCTCAATATCGTAGCGCACTATGTAACGCAGGTCGCTAACACACTTCATGCCCAGATTGTGGCGTATATCCCACAAGGTCTGTTTTGCAAGGACATTGAAGCCGTCCCTTTTTTCAACAAAAATTCTGATTACATCTGACATAAATTTTTGCCTCCCGTTTTTATATTCTTTTATATCTTATCACGAAAGTTATTTTTTTTATTTCATTTAAGTCAATATACTTAATTTGTGTTTAATAGTTTGGGTTTTGTGCAATATACTCATCGTAATCGGTGATATTCCACTCGTCTTTAAGCTCGTCCTTTACGGGAAAAACCCGCAGCAGCATAACGCTTTTTTGGCTGTCTGAGCTGTCCTCCTGTGTGCTGAGTGTAAAAATAAAGCCCTGATACCAAAACGAGTTGTTCGTTTCAAATGTTGTGCGGTAAAAAATATCCTGCATAACATCAAGGCTCTCGGTGGGAAACTGACACGCCGCCGTCGCTATTACTGCGCACTTTTTTAAAATAAGGTCGCTGTTATCCGTTGTGTCCGTCTGTTCAACAAAGTTTGCCATAGTCGTTCCAAGCCCCGCATTAAGCAGTTTTCCGGTGTCGGCTTCAACCGTTGCGGTCAGACTGCAGTTGCTTTCGTCATAATAATAGTAACGGATTTTTACGCCGTTGCTGTCGGTTGTTTCGTCTCCGTTAACTTTCCATTTTGACTTGTCGATTGCCCAAACACCGTCAGTTTGACGGGCAATTTCATTGTATTTATCGGTAAATTCGGAGAGTGACAGAGTAAACCTCATTCCGTTTACATTGTCGCTTTCCTCAACGGCGTTTTCGTTTTTTGCCGAATAAATCTGGTCGCCCGTTGATATTTTTTCGGGGCGGTCAATTCCAATGCCGCTGTTATTCTGCGAACATGAGCAGGTTATCAGCATTGCCGCCGCAATAAGGCATAATATAATTTTTTTCATACACTGTACCGCCTTATATAGCACACGGGACGACTGATTAGAGCCGTCCCATTGTTTTTATCTTAATGCTTATTAAGATTTTTTAATCTGTATCTAAGCATTATCCCTCTGTTTGTTCTTCTGTTAAATCTTTAGTTTCTTTTCCTTCGTCGGGCTTGTTATCGGCGTTTTCGGATTCTGTCGCTTCTTCGTTCTCGTCCTCGTCCTCATGCGGGGCACGGGCAACGGTGACAACCTTGTCATCGCCGCTTACTTTCATAACGGTAACACCCTTTGACGGACGTGAGCAAAGTCTGATTGATTCAGCGGCAATTCTTATGATGATTCCGTCCTGCGAAATGATGATAATATCGTCGTCAAGATCTACCACCTTGATTGCGGCAACATCGCCGTACTTATCAACATGGTAGTTTGTAAGACCCTTTCCGCCTCTGCTCTGAACACGGTAATCATCAGGACTTGAAAGTCTGCCGTAGCCTGTTTCGGAAACGGTGAGCACAAGTCCGCCCTCTCTTACCACGCTCATTCCGACAACTCGGTCGCCTTCTTTGAGGGTAAGAGCCTTAACGCCTCGCGCAAGTCTGCCCATCGGTCTTACATCGGTTTCCTTAAACCTGATTGCAACACCCTTTTGGGTAGCTACAATAACCTGCTGATTTCCGTCAGTCATTCTTACCCACGCAAGCTCGTCGCCCTCGTTAAGCTCAAGGGCAATAAGACCGCCCTTGCGGGCTGTGTTGTAGGCGTTGAGCGCAATACGCTTTATGATACCGTGACGGGTAACCATAATAAGGTACTTGTCCTCGTCAAACTCGGGCACTCTTATCATCGAGGTTACCTTTTCGTCTGTGTCAATGGGGAGAAGATTAGCGATGTTGATACCCTTTGACTGCCTTGAACCCTCGGGAACCTCGTAGCATTTGAGTCTGTACACTCTGCCTTTGTCGGTAAAGAACAGAACATAGTCGTGAGAATTGATAATAAACATCTCGGAGGCTACATCCTCTTCACGGCGTGACATTCCCGAAACGCCTCTGCCGCCTCGGCGCTGGATTTTGTAGGTATCGACCGAAAGACGCTTTACATATCCGAACTGAGTAAGAGTAAGCACACATTCCTCCTGCGGAATAAGGTCTTCGATATCAACCTCACCGCTTACGGCACAGATTTCCGTGCGTCTGGGGTCTGCGTATTTATTTCTGATTGCGATAAGCTCTTCCTTTACAATTTCAAGCTTTCTGGTTTCGCTCGCAAGAATTTCGGTAAATTCCTTTATTTTTGCATTGAGAGCTTCGATTTCCTCTTCAATTTTTGCACGCTCCATATTGGTGAGCTGTCCGAGTCTCATCTGCACTATCGCCTGAGCCTGTATCTCGTCAAGACCGAAACGCTCCATCAAAGCCTCTCTTGCCGACTGCAAATCCTTGCTCTTTCTGATAATTGCGATTACCTCGTCGATAAAGTCAATTGCAATCTTCAAGCCCTCAAGAATGTGGGCTCTGTCACGGGCTTTTTTAAGCTCAAACTCAGTACGCCTGCGGATAACGTCTTCCTGAAAATCTATGTAGCACTTGAGCATTTCCTTGAGCGTAAGAATTTTCGGCTCGCCGTCAACAATGGCAAGCATAATCGCACCGAAGGTAACCTGAAGCTGTGTATATGAAAAGAGCTGATTTAACACGATCTGAGCCGAAGCGTCACGCTTTACGTCAATTTCAATGTGCATTCCTCTTCGGTCGGAATGGTCCTCAATATTTGAGATACCCTCAATTTTTTTGTCTTTTACCAAATCGGCAATATGCTCAATGAGCCTTGCCTTGTTGACCTGATAAGGAAGCTCGGTAACGATTATTTTAAATCTTCCGTTTTTTGCTTCGACAATCTCGGTTTTCGCGCGGACGGTTATCTTTCCCTTGCCCGTCGCGTATGCGGCACGGATGCCGCTTCTGCCCATAATTATGCCGCCCGTCGGAAAGTCGGGACCCGGAATACACTCCATAAGGTCCGCAAGTTCTGAATCGGGGTTGTCTATCAAAGCGCAAACCGCGTCAATCGTTTCACCGAGGTTGTGCGGCGGAATATTTGTAGCCATACCTACGGCGATACCGCTTGAGCCGTTTACAAGCAAATTCGGAAAACGGCTCGGAAGCACAACAGGCTCTTTTAAACGGTCGTCATAGTTAGGGGTAAAATCAACGGTATCCTTGTCAATATCCGTGAGCATACTCATGGATATTTTGCTCATTCTCGCCTCTGTGTAACGGTAAGCGGCAGGCGGGTCACCGTCGACCGAACCGAAGTTTCCGTGGCCGTCAACAAGCATATATCTCATTGAAAAATCCTGTGCAAGTCTTACCAGAGCGTCATAAACCGACGCGTCGCCGTGCGGGTGGTACGCACCGAGTACGGCACCGACCGTATCGGCGCATTTGTGGTAGGGACTTGTCGGTACAAGACCTCTTTCAAACATTGTGTAAAGTATTCGTCTGTGAACAGGCTTTAAGCCGTCGCGAACATCGGGAAGTGCTCTTGAAACAATTACGCTCATTGAGTAGTCAAGAAAACTCTTTCTCATCTCATTTTGCAAGTCAACATCTATTATTTTTGATGTGTTGAGCTGTTCGTTTCGTTCATTATCCATCTATGTAACCTCTCTTTTGTCTGAGAATTAATTGTGATTTATGCAAGCTATTAAATTTACATTCGCTCATTCGCTTAGGTACAAAATTTACGCCGTTTTAGGTGTTCTTTTAATATTGCCGTAAACTGAAATTAAAAATGCTTCAGGTTGTTGTTGATTTTTTCATAAAGCTCCGGCATTCTTTTTCTTATGCTGCACGGCCTGAAAGTTTTTGAATCGACAAAGCCGTGTTCCGTTGAGCCGTATCCAAGCTCGGTTTCGCTGCCGTCGCTTTCTATTCGCTTTACCGTGTAGGAAAACTCAATTCTTGCCGCCGATATTGCCGTACACCATGTGCGGATAATCAGCTCATCGTCATACAGCGCCGGCAGTTTAAAGTGACAGCTTAAATTACGCAGCGGCGTCATAACGCCCGCCTGTTCCATATCAACATAGCTTGTACCGAACATCTTTATAAAATCGGTTCTTCCTACCTCGTACCAAACAGGATAATTTGAATGATGAACAATTCCCATTCGGTCTGTTTCGGCATATCTTACCCTTATCCTTGACCTTGAATGCATAAACCCACTTCTCTCTTAAATAACATAAAATCAAATATCAAGATTTTGAACATATTTTGCGTTTTGCTCTATAAATTCTCTTCTCGGCTCAACCTTATCTCCCATAAGGATAGTAAAGGTTTCATCTGCAGCCTCGGCATCGCTTAAATCTACTCTCAGCATAATTCTTGTTTCGGGATTCATCGTAGTTTCCCAAAGCTGGTCCTTGTCCATCTCACCGAGACCCTTGTATCGCTGAATTTCGGATTTACCCTCTATCTGCGAAAGAATCTGGTCACGCTCCATATCCGAATAAGCGTATTTGTGCTTTTTGTTCTTTGTAATTCTGTAAAGCGGCGGCTGAGCGATATAAACATGACCCTGCTCAACAAGCGGACGCATATATCTGAAAAAGAACGTAAGCAAAAGCGTTCTGATGTGAGAACCGTCGACATCGGCATCCGCCATAATGATTACCTTGTCGTATCTTAGCTTGGTAATATCAAAATCATCGCCGATACCCGTACCCAGTGCGGTAATAACGGGCATTAGCTTATCGTTGCCGTAAACCTTGTCTATTCTCGCCTTTTCAACATTCAGCATTTTACCCCAAAGAGGCAAAATAGCCTGAATTCTTCTGTCACGGCCTCCCTTTGCCGAACCGCCCGCAGAGTCACCCTCTACGATAAATATTTCTGTTTCGCTGCTGTCTCTCGACTGACAGTCAGCAAGTTTTCCGGGAAGCTGGGCAGATTCAAGAGCCGATTTTCTTCTTACGCTCTCTCTTGCCTTTCTTGCGGCTTCTCTTGCCCTTGCGGAAGCAAGTGATTTTTCAAAAATCGCCTTTGCAACGGCGGGATTTTCCTCAAGATAAACCATCAGCTTATCTCTCATCAGCTTCTCAACCATTGTTCTTACCTCGGTGTTGCCGAGCTTTGCCTTGGTCTGACCCTCAAACTGAGCCTCTTTGAGCTTTACGCTGATAATTGCGGTCAAGCCCTCTCTTACATCCTCACCGCTTAAATTCTTGTCGTTTTCCTTGAGCTTGCCGAACTTGCGCGCGTAGTCGTTCATAACATAGGTGAGCGCACGCTTGAAGCCCTCTTCGTGAGTACCTCCGTCGGTGGTGTGAATGTTATTTGCAAAGGTAAGTATATTTTCGTTGTAGCTTTCGTTGTACTGCATAGCAATTTCAACTGCTATTGTATCATCGCTGTTTTTTGAGGCAAAATAAATTACATCGGGGTGGATTACCTCAAGAGAGCGTTTTTTGTGGATAAACTCAACAAAGCTCTTTATACCGCCCTCGTAGACATAATTATTTTTTACTATGTTGTTTTCATCACGCTCATCTCTGAGCTCTATGTGCACTCCTGCGTTTAAAAATGCCTGCTCACGCAAACGCCTTTCCAAAACGGCATAGTCATAAACCGTAGTTTCCTTGAACATTTCGGGATCCGCTTTAAACCTTACCTCGGTACCCTTGACATTCGACTTGCCGATTTTTTCAAGAGGGGTAATAATCTTTCCTCTTTCGTAACGCTGAAAATAAATATCCTCACCGTCGCACACTTTAACCTCAAGCCACTCGGAAAGGGCGTTAACTACCGACGCGCCTACGCCGTGAAGTCCGCCCGATACCTTGTATCCGCCTCCGCCGAACTTTCCGCCTGCGTGAAGAACGGTGAATACTACGGTAACAGCGGGAAGTCCCGTTTTACTGTTGATTCCGACAGGAATACCTCGACCGTTATCGGTTACCCTGATTATATTATCCTTTTCGATTACAACATCAATTTTTGTGCAGTAGCCTGCGAGTGCCTCGTCGATTGAATTGTCTACGATTTCATATACAAGGTGATGAAGTCCTCTCGGTCCTGTCGAACCGATGTACATTCCGGGGCGCTTTCTTACCGCCTCAAGTCCCTCAAGCACCTGAATTTCGTCAGCGCCGTATTCCTGCTCAACTTTTGACATTTCGGCGTTTAATTCTTCTCCGTTTAGTTCTTCTCCGTTTTGTTCGATTTTTTCGATAATTTCGTTTACTTCATATACTTCTTTGTTATCCAAAATATTTTCCTCCCTAAAAGCAACACGTTGTAAATAATGAATATTTAACGCATTAAAACGGTTTTTAAAAGGTGCTTTTTTATTTTATTTATCCGCCTTAAAACGCACGGCATACGGTATCAGCAGGTAACCCGCAGTTACAGCGGCAATATTTATCGCAAGCAGTCCAATAAAACTTAAACCCTCTATCATATACAGCGAAAAAACATCAAAGATTGCGGCAATTAACGCAATTATTAAAAACAAAATCCATACTTTCTTTTTAGAGGGTTTAAATTTTTTGCCGCAGTTGTAGCATACACTTACTTTTTTGTTCAATTCTCTTCTTACATCCCCGTATCTGTAAATCGTATGGCAATGGGGACAAGTGGGTAATTTCAACATATCTTTTAAAATTTTCTGTTAGCCGAATACCTGTTTGTATCTGATTTTTTCGGCTCTCTGTTCGGTTTGTTCTGTATGTAGTGTCTTGTTCTGTCGGGATAGCGGCTTGACTCGGAATGTATTTTTTTGAGCGGAGCGTCAGACGAACCCGAAAGATATGACTCATTTTTTATTTCCGTATTTTCACTGTATGTTTTTTCTTTCGCTTTTTTTATTTCGGATGAATCAGAAATCAACTCGTTTTCACTCAGCCTCTCTCTTGCCGCCGCTCTTTCGGCTTTTATTGTGTTGAACACATCGGCGTTTATTCGGAATTCTGACTGAGTATCTCCTGATAATCCGCTGACAACGGGCTGGTTTTCCTCAAGCTCGGAAGTTATTAAATTGTCGGAATATTCTATTCCCGCCCTTTTTGCTTCCATTGATTTTTTGTACTTTTTAAGCGGAACATATTTTACAAAATTAGGAGAAATTACTGCAAAAACAATAAGCGGTACGGCAACAAACAAAATTCCCAGCGGATTATTTGAAAGTCCCGCCGTTATCCAACCCGCCATTATTGCAACAGACACAAGAGCACACGCCGCAAACGCAATTATTACCTTATTGTTTATCGCAATGCGGCTTTCCTTTCCGCACCTCTCACAGACATACTGTGATTTTCTCCTGCTTGCAAATACCGAAATGTATGAAAAGCGTTTTGAACAGTACGGACATTTATTGTTCTTCATAGCCTTCTCCTTTTAATTTATAAAAACATAAAATGATTTTTATCTGACTTTTAAAATTATCTGCTGCTTTCTACTGCTTTTGAAAATCAGACTGTCTGCCCATTCTCATATTAAGCGTTTTTGTTGAAAGCTGAGTTATATAAACAAGAGTTTTGTTGTTTTTTCTGCACACAACAAATGACCTCGGAAGCTCATAGGAAACATTGACAACACATCCGCTTTTTTCGGCATTTGAGAGAAAGTCCCTTGTTTTTTTTGAAACCGTGCAGGCGTCAATATCAAACATCGCGACAATGCTTTCCGCAGTAATAACGGTATCCTGTCCCAAATGAAGATACATCAGCTTACCTCCCCGTTTTCAACATAAAATATTTTTCCCTCTTTTAACTGTTCCTTATTTGATTTTTCACAGCAGGTTATAAAAACCTGACAGCCTTTAAGCTCATTTAAAAGATAATCCTGTCTGCCCGCGTCAAGCTCCGAAAGAACATCGTCGAGCAACACCACGGGTTCTTCGCCCATTCTTTCCTTAAGCACCGAGGCTTCGGCAAGTTTGAGTGACAAAACCGCGCTTCTTTGCTGACCCTGAGAGCCGAATTCTTTGGCGTTTTTGCCGTTAATCAATATTTCAACGTCATCTCTGTGGGGTCCGCATCCCGTAACGCCGTACTTAATATCTTCTTTTCTTGCGTTTTCAAGTTTTTTTAAAAATTTTACGGCAATTTGTTCCGTGCTGTCGGATTTTTCCGCCTCTACCGAGGAAATATATCTGATTTCAAGTTTTTCCATTTTTCCCGAAATTCCGCTGTGATATATTTTTGCCCTTTGAGAGAGCAGCTCCGTATATTCAATTCTCTTTTTTATCAGCATCGCTCCGTTTAACGCAAGGGGTTCATCCCATACAGCAAGGGTATCCTCAAGCGAAGGCCGCCTTGAAATATCCTTTAAAAGCGAATTTCTCTGTATAAGTATTCTGTTGTATTTAGAAAGAATAACAGCGTTTTTTAATTTTTCTCTGCATATGGCGCTGTCAATAAATCTTCTTCTTTGAGAGGGACCTCTTTTTATGAGGTTTAAATGTTCGGGAGAAAATACAACAGCGCAGAATCTTTCAATAAGAGCTGCGGCTGACTTTTTGCTTACTCCGTTTATCTCAACCTGCTTTTTACTGCCCGAAAATACAATTTTGGCAGTCTGCTCACGCTCCTGACCGAAAAAACGCATTTCAAGCACGGCTTTTTTTTTATCCCAGTTTACGGCGTCGCCGTCCTTTGTGTTTCTGAACGAATGACCTCCGCAAAACATCCATACTGCTTCAAGTAAATTTGTTTTTCCCTGAGCGTTATCTCCGTAAATTACGTTTACTCCGCCGCATGGAGTGATTTGAGAATTTTTAAGATTTCTGTAATTTTCAAATTTCAGTGCTAATACTTTCATAACAAATCATAAAGCATAATAATAAATAAGCGGCGAAAATATATTTAAAATTATTCGATTTCAAACCTGTTATCGTGAAAAACAACAATGTCGCCTTTTCTTATTTTTTTGCCTCTCATTGTGCAGATTTCGCCGTTTACCTCGGCTTCGCCGTTTTGAATCGCTGTTTTTGCCATTCCTCCCGTTTCCACGGCGCCCATCAGCTTTAAAAGATCCTGAAGCTTAATAAACTCGCTGTTAATTTTTACTTTCTCAATTTTCATTAGCAAGCCTCATCGGTACAACAATGCTCAAAAAATTATCGCCCTTTACGGGTTTTATTATAATCGGAGCAATCGGTCCGTTTAAAACCATTTTGATTTCATCGGTATCGGTATTTTTAAGTGCGTCAAGCATGTAGCGGTTGTTAAATCCGATCTCAACATCTTCTCCTATTATCGGAACGGAAATTACATCGTTTGCTCTTCCTATTGCCGACGCGCAGGAAAGTTTTATTTCATCGTTTGAGAAAATACATCTGACGGGACTTTGAACTCTCTCGTTATTTAAAAGCGACATTCTTTCAACAGCGTCAATAAGACTTCTTGTACTGATTACAAGCTCTGTTTTATTATCTTTCGGAATTGCTGTGTCGTAATCAAGAAAAGCTCCCTCGATAAGGCGGGATATTACCTTGTAATTTTTTATCTTAAAGGTGATGTGGCGCTGACCTACGATTATTTCAACATTTTCCTTTTCGTCTGTTAAAAGCTTTAAAACTTCAAGCTGTGTTTTTCCCGGAACAACAAAGGAATTTTTGCTGTCACAATCAACATTTTCGCTTCTTATAGACATTCTGTATCCGTCAACTGCAACGATTTTAAATATATTGTTTTCAATCTCAAACATTGAGCCTGTATAAATCGGCTTTGCCATATTTTCACTTACGGCATAAACCGTCTGACGAATCATATCATGCAGAATTTTTGAATTTATACTTATTGAATCTGTTTGTTCAAATGTAGGAAGATCCGGATACTCAACCGATGACATTCCGACAATCTGATAATCGACATGACCGCAGGTGATATATGTAACCATTTTGTCGTCGGTTTCAATCATAACTATTTCTTCGGGAAGTTTTCTTACAATATCAAGAAAAAGTCTTGCACTTACAACTATTTCACCCTCTGCCTGAACAGTAGCTTCAATATCGGTTGTTATTCCGATTTCAAGGTTATAACCTGAAATATTAAGTTTATCACCGTATGCTTTTATGAGTACACCCTCAAGCGCGGGTATTGTAGCTTTTGATGAAACGGCTCTTGAAACATTTGACACCGCGTTTGCAAGGTCCGTTCTTAAACACGAAATTTTCACGGCAGTATCTTCTCCAATCTAATAATATTATTTATTTAGTATTCGTAGTAGGTGATGTTAAAACATAGAAAAGTAACTTAAATCCGCTTTGTTATCGAAAAAATTACTCAACATACATATTTTTAAAAATGTTTGAAATATGTAAACATAATTTAACATTTTTTAAACATTTAACATCGCGTTAAATATTGTTGATTCAATGTGTATGAAAATGTTAAAAAGCAAAATGAAAATCAAAGATTTGTTTTATTGTCTGTCCCTTATATTTTTCATAGTGTCTTCAACAAGTTCTTTTATTCTGCGGTCCTTTTCCATCATATCCGAAACCTTTTTAAGGGTGTAAATGATGGTTGAATAATGTCTGTTTCCGAATTCTTCGCCGATTGCGACCATAGACAGAGTTGTAAGTTCTCTTGTTAGATAAATAGCAATATGACGGGCGTTGCTTATGTTTGCGCTCCTGTTTTTCTGAGAACGGATTTCTTCGGCTGAAACGCCGTAGGTTCTTGCGACCTCGTCAATAATTTTTTCTACGGTCACCTCGGGCGGTACATCGTTGTTTAGAATATCGGATATTACCTCCTGTGCGGACGAAATAGTTATTTTCTCGTTATTAAGATGACTTTTTGCGTTAAGCTTCTTTACCGTTCCCTCAAGCTGTCTTATATTAGACTTTATTTTTGACGCGATAAATTCGCATACATCGTTTGGAATATCAATATTAACAAGCTCAGCCTTGCGCTTTATAATAGCGATTCTTGTTTCAATATCCGGCGGCTGTATATCGGCAATTATATCCTGTTCAAAGCGTGAACGCAGACGGTCGTCAAGGGTTTTTATCTCCTTGGGAGGACGGTCGGAAGTCAGAACAATCTGTTTGTGTGCGTTGTACAGGGCGTTGAATGTGTGGAAGAACTCCTCCTGCGTGCTCTCTTTTCCTCCGATAAACTGGACATCATCGACAAGCAGAATATCTGCCTGTCTGTATTTGTTGCGAAACTCGCTCATCTTTGCAAGGCGGAGAGATTCAATAAGCTCATTTGTAAAATCATCGCCGTTTATGTAGCAGATAACCTTAGAGGGGTCATTCTTTTTAATCTCATTTCCTATTGCGTAAAGAAGATGAGTTTTTCCCAGTCCCGAATTTCCGTAAAGAAAAAGCGGATTATAGGCGTGCGCGGGATTTGTCGCAACTGCAAGGCAGGCGGCGTGAGCAAATTTATTTGACGAGCCTACAATGAAGTTGTCAAATGTGTACTCATAGCCCGTGTCCTTATCTTCATCTTTATTTTCCGTAATTTTTTGTTCTGTTTTATCAATCTCGCTCGGTATCATAAAAATGATGTTAAATTTATTTCCGAAAACAGCCTCAAAAGCCTCGTTAAGCAGCGGAACATAACAGCGCGTAAGCGTTTGTCTGTGAAAATCGTTGGGTACAATAAGATAAGCGGCATTATTTTCAAAATCAAGTTTAAGCGGTTCTATTCGTGCAAACCAAGTCTTGTATGCGACATCGGTTATTTTTGTTTGACAATAGGAACAAATGACTTCCCAAGCGTCACCAAAAGAATCCATCAATACAGTACATTCCTCTCATTTATGCATAATTTTTGCATATTATTTTATTTCCCTATTTTTATAATATCATTAAAATATCACTCCCTTTAATTATACTCTAAAAATAGCATAAATGCAAGGTTTTTAAGGATTTATATGCACATTTATCAGGCGGCAGAAAAATAAAAGACAGAAATTAATCTGCCTTTTTTAAATTATTTTTATGTAGTTTTTTTGACCTTAAAATAAGAATAGCGAGTGATGTAATAAATAAAAAAATACTTATTATTTGAGAAGTGGAAAAACCGAATAAGAATCCTCTGTATGTATCCCCTCTTAAAAATTCATCAAAAAATCTTATAACAGAGTATATTAAAAGATAAAGAGCAAAAATACCGCCTTTAAATTTATTTTTATTTAGTAAAAAAGAAAGAACAAAAAACAACACGAGGTTGAGTCCCGCCTCAAGAAGCTGAACCGGAAACCTTTGAACATCGTTAATTAAAGGAATAAGCTCGTTTCCGTGAGCGGTAAAGCCGAAAGAACATTCTATTCCGAAACAGCACCCACCTAAAAAGCAGCCTATTCTACCGAAAAAGTGAAACAGCGGGACCCCCGGTGCAATAATATCGGAGTACTCGGAAATATTGTATTTTTTATTTTTCATATAAAACAATCCTACCGCGGTTCCTCCGATAAGACCTCCGTAAAATACAGACCCTCCGAATATAAGAATAAAAGCGTTAAATAAATCATTAAAGGATTTTATGTAGTAATTCCAATCCGAAAAAAGCTTAATAATTTTATCAAATTGAGTTATTCCGTACAGTAGGTGACCGCCTAAGAACACACCGACGCAACTTAATAAAAGAATGATAATGAAATTATTATCATCATAATTTCTTTTTTTTGCTTTGCGGCATATGTAAATACCGCTGACAAATATTCCGATTAAGGACATAAGTGCGTATGTTGATAATTCTTTTCCGAACAGATTTATGTAAGGTAACATTATTTCTCCAAAATTTAAAGCCTCCTGTGTGTTAAAAACAAGAGGCTTTATGATATTATTTATCCTATGTGTTTAACTTAATAAAGACCGGAAAGGTCTGAAAGGCTTGAAAGTTCATTAACTGCAGAGCCTGCCATTCCGAGTGTGCAAAGAGCACAAATTACACACAATGTCATGATACCGCCGAGAACAATAGCGATAATACCGAGAACAAGACCCGCAGTTGCCATGCCCTTGTTTTCATCGTTGCATTTGCGAACTTTTACAGCCAATACAAGAGCAACGACGCCGAGTACGATTGACGCTATAGCACTCCAACCGAACCAAGCTAAAACTACACCGATAATAGAACATACCAAAGAAGCAATTGCCTTTCCTTTTGTGTTTTGCATAAATTTTACCTCCTAAATAAAATATCCCTCATTTTTATTACGGGCACGCAAATTATAACATAAAACGATAAAATGTGTCAATAATTTTGCACTTAATATTTTAAATAATATGAATTTTTTTAAACAAATTATATCTTTTTTATTGTAAAGTAATAAAGGGCGGTGAAAACCGCCCTAAAACATAAGATTTTACTTTATTATTTCTTTTCCGCCCATATAAGGTCTTAAAGCAACCGGAATATTAACTGAACCGTCTTTATTGAGATTATTCTCAAGAAAAGCAATCAACATTCTCGGAGGTGCAACAACCGTGTTGTTAAGAGTATGGGCAAAATACTTCTTTCCGCCCTCGCCTGATACTCTGATTTTGAGTCTGCGTGCCTGTGCGTCGCCGAGGTTTGAGCAGGAACCTACCTCAAAATATTTTTTCTGTCTGGGTGACCATGCCTCAACATCAAGTGAACGAACTTTTAAATCTGCAAGGTCGCCCGAACAACATTCAAGCGTTCTTACCGGAATATCAAGTGAACGGAAAAGGTCAACGGTGTTCTGCCAAAGTTTATCAAACCACATTTTACTGTCCTCGGGCTTGCAGACAACTATCATTTCCTGCTTTTCAAACTGGTGAATTCTGTAAACTCCTCTTTCTTCAATGCCGTGAGCACCCTTTTCTTTGCGGAAGCACGGGGAATAGCTTGTGAGTGTGTATGGGAGGTTTTCCTCTTTGTTTATTGTGTCGATGAATTTACCTATCATAGAATGTTCGCTCGTGCCGATTAGGTAGAGGTCCTCTCCCTCAATCTTGTACATCATTGAATCCATCTCGGCAAAACTCATAACACCCGTTACAACATTGCTTCTTATCATAAAAGGAGGAACACAATAAGTAAATCCTCTGTCAATCATAAAGTCTCTGGCATATGAAATTACCGCGCTGTGAAGTCTTGCAATATCGCCCATAAGATAATAAAATCCGTTGCCTGCTACTTTTCTTGCGGAGTCGAGGTCGATACCGTTAAATTTTTCCATAATATCCGTGTGATAGGGAATTTCAAAATCGGGAACAACAGGCTCGCCGAAACGCTCTATCTCAACATTTTGAGAATCGTCTTTGCCGATAGGTACAGACGGGTCAATAATCTGCGGAATCTGCATCATAATTTCCGTTACCTGAGAAGAAAGCTGTGATTCTTTTTCTTCAAGTTCCGCAAGCTTTTCAGCCTGTCGTGTAACTTCCTCTTTAAGAGCCATTCCCTCTTCCTTTTTGCCCTGCGCCATAAGTGCGCCGATTTGCTTTGAAATTTTATTGCGGTTTGAACGAAGCTCGTCCGCCTGCTGTTTTACTGCACGGCTTTCTGCGTCAAGTTCTATTACTTTGTCAACAAGTTCTAATTTATTGTCCTGAAATTTCTTTTTTATGTTTTCCTTTACTGCGTCAGGATTTTCTCTTAAAAATTTTATATCAATCATTTTAAATTCTCCTTGTTTTTATTTTATCTGTTTTTTATTTTATAGGAAATTGCCCGAATTGGGTGTCGAGGCACTCGAATCTCTTTTTACAGGAAAGTGCTTGAAAACGGTCGGGCATAGAAGATTTGATAATATCAAGTTGTCTGCTCGAATTGGGTGTCGAGGCACTCGAATTTGTTTTTAAAGGAAAGTGCTTGAAAACGGTCGGGCATAGAAGATTTGATAATATCAAGTTGTCTGCTCGAATTGGGTGTCGAGGCA
>CALYBP010000035.1 GCA_944415425.1 uncultured Ruminococcus sp.
TTTAAAAATAAAAAAATCAAAGCAGGTATAACTAAAGCCACAGGGCTTGTGCTTATGCGCTCCCGTGGCTTTATTGTTAATATTCTATTGATTGTAAACAATGCCTATGCTCAAATGAAGCGGAAATTCGGCGTTTACCCTCTCCGCAACAATATCTTTTTGTTCCTTTGTCAGAATATCGTTAATGTGAATTGACAGCCTGTATCCAGTAGGCGACTCGGCAAATGAAAAATCAGTCAATCCGCAGCTTCTGAGAATATCTGAAAACGCCTGTGAGTTACATTTACCGCCCATATTCTGCTCAAGCAATTTTAGCATCTCTCTTCTTTTTTCGGTTGTATACTCCGTGCGTTCTTTTCCGAGAAATTTTTCCCTTCTTGTAATACCGTAATCCTCTGCTGTTTCGATATAACATTCTTTTATCATCGTGTCAAGGCTGTCAAAAAGGCCGTCCAGCCCCTCAGCGTAAGCGTAAAGCTCCTTTGAAATGTTTGAGTTTTCGCTTATGTTGTAAATTCCTACCTCGTTGAGTTTATTTTTCATTGAATCATAACTGTTCATCACACCACCGTAATTTCTACCGTTCCGACCGCAAACCTCTGCGAAGCGGCTATTTCCATATTCTGCATACTTGTATCAAACTCGTAATTTTCCACACATTCGGTTTCCATCAGCGCCTTTCCGAGGGCTGACAAATACAGCTTCGAGCCTATCGGCAAAGAGTTTATAAACTTTTCAAATGTGGTTTTGCATTGTGACTTTACCTCAGTTTCGGAATAACCGCTTTTCGGTGTAATTCTCACAATAAAGTCGTAGTTTTCGGCGGTAGCGTTGTAAACAGCCACATCTACATTAAGCTCTCTTTCCTCATTCACAAGAGCCTGAAGTTTTTGTATCGCTGAGCTGTCGGCGTTTCCGTTATTTGAACTTACATACAGATTTACCGTTCCCGCTCCCCTGATTTTTGCAACGGCTGAAGCCTTTGTTATACCCTCTACCGATAGGGCGAGCTTTTCGTAATACGCCTTGTTGGTTCCGTTTGACTGGTTTATAAAGGAACTTTTTATACGCTCTCTGAGCTCATTGTCGGTTTCTTCGTCTTCTCCGCCATTAAACGCCACGGGATTTGATAATGTTTCAATCTCGGTTGGAACGCTTACGCCGACAGTAACCGTTTTTTGCAAAACATTACCCGATCTTCCCGGGATTTCAGCCTCGGCATACAGGCTTATCAATGTATTGCCTGCTGTTATTTCACCCTCCTCCGTGGTTACAAATCTCACGGGGGTGCTGTCATCTGTTGCAGCAACCGTTCCGACAGGTATAATTATATTATGATCGGTCGGCTGGGAAATGAAAAAAGTTATTTCTCCCTGCGCCTTAACCGCCTGTTTTCGGCTGAGTCCGCGCTGAAGTGCAAGATAATCAAGAAATTCCCCGCTTGCCGTATCGGCAAACATTTGATTTTTAAGCCATTCAAAATTAACCTGCGCATTATAGATTTCGCCTGCAAGCACTTTGAGTCTGATTGCTATGTCGCCTTTTTCGTCAATCAACGTTTCGCTCTCCCGCTCGTATTTATCCTTCATTCTGTTGTATATTTCTTCATAGGTTTCCATACAAACGCACCTCCATATCTCTGCTTTCGTCACCTATTGTAACGGTAAGCTTTACGACATCCCCGTATTCCGAAACAGAAGCGTTAGTATTTTCAAACTCTGCCAGCGCTTCATTTATTACAAGCTCCGCCCTTTCTTTTGCCAAAGCATCATCTCCAACAATTTCCCTTACATACGAGCCGAGCGTTCTGTCGTAAATAAAACCTCCGAGCCTTGCCCCTATGCATATCTGCACTCTCTGAAAAAGTGCGTCTGTACCGGAAATCATTTCGTGCTGACCGGAGCTGTCGAGTGCATCGTCACCGTTTTTTATTTTTATGTCTGTCATAATTATATCTCCCGTCCGTTTATAAGAACCCGTCCGTCATTTTTAAGAATTACGGAAGCTCCGCCTTTTGAATACAGCATGAGTTCTCCTTCTTCAAGTGACGAGTTGTTCGCTACTACCCCCATAGCCACCTCTCCGTCGTCAAGAGGCAAAACAATTGCGCTTTCCCCCGTCGGTGGAATACTCACTATTCCGTACGGAAAGCAGGATTTAAGTCTCTTGTGTTCTCCTGAAGAGACAACTGCCGTACCGTTAGCATCGTTTTTGTTTACATTTCCCTTTACCGCGCTCGGCGAGACAAGGGAATTTTTAGTTATGTAATTCATAAGCCACATCAAAACCTCTCCTTTCCGAGTGTAACTGTTGTTTTTTCTCCGCTGCTTCCTATCGCATATCTTATTTTTCTCACAATCAGATTCTCAATCGTCCCGAACATTTCGTCATTGATGCAAGCGGGCTTTCCTATGCTTTTTATTCTGCATCCGAGACACTCAAGTACAACCGAGTAGCTTTCGCTGTTGCTTTGTTTTATTATGTCGTCGGCAGTTTCTATTGAGGTCTTGTCTGATGCGGCGTTTACATAACGTATTCTGGTTTGTCCGTCACATTCGGGATTTTCATTTTTTATGCTTCCTCCATACGTACCGAAGCTTGTCAGTTTTAGCATTACCTCAGTAATAAGCTTAAAACGTTTTTTGCTCTCCTTGATTGAGGTGTATTCTTCCTGATTTTTCCCAAAAAACACAGTATCGCCTTTTTCAAGGCCCCTGAAATACACCTTTCCGTCACCTGTAATTCTCGGTTCACTTCTGTAACGGTTGATACAAAAATTTCTGAGCACCTGCCAATGAGTCATTCCCTTGTCAATTTTAAACGTACCGAAAAAAGGAATGTCATCTGCGTCATAATCGGTAAAACCAAACGGTTTCAAGTGCTTGCCGAAAATAAATTTTGCCGACGGGTTAATATATGTAAGCGGCTCGGCCTCATTATCCAGCAAAGCGGCGGCGGGACTGCGTGCCGCTATCTTAGTAATTGCGCCGTCAACGGTTTTGATTCCGACAATTTCATCAATCCGACCCTTGAATACAAGCTCACCGTCTGAAAACGCTTCTACAAAATCGGCATTTTCGGAAATTTGTCTGTTATACGGGATTGTAATTGTCAAATCGTCTGCCGGAACATCAATGTCCATATTTAAAACAACAGTCAATACATTCTCCAAAACTACCTGTTGCCCGTCGCAGTATGTTACTACAAATTTCAGCACAGCTTAATCACCTTTCCCGACAAAGAAATATCAGGGCGTTTTACAGACGGATTCAGTCTTACCAGCGTGTCGATCGGAACACCGTACTTATATGATATATCCCAAAGCCTTTCGCCGTCCTGACCTATGCAGGCGTTTACCTTTTCCGTCCTTTTTTCCTCCATTACTTCTCTGAACACAAAACTGTACTCAAGAATATCGGGGCTTGGCTGCCCCTTAATTTTAAGGCTCTCAAAAACCGCGAATATCGGTGTTATTTTCGCAACCGCAAGCACGCCCCGCCCGCCTTTTTTAAATAAGGTTAAAAGTCTGTCAAACTGCTCGAGGCAATCCTCTCCGTACAGTTCTCCGGTACCGCTTACAATCATATTTTTTCTGCCCATATCCTGTATGTACGCCGTACTGCCGGGGCTTGAAAGCTCGTTTACATTTTTTGCGCACTCAAAAACAATCTCCTTTGGATTATGTCGCCATTCCACTCCGTTGAATCTCATAGGAACAAGCTTCATCTCATTCTTGCCTCCTCCTCTTCTGACAGGCGTGTGCTGTATCTTCTGCTTTCCTGCTCAAGCAGCTCACTCATATTTTCTATATCAATCCCCTGCGTGTACTTTTCTGCCGTGTAAATCAACATTTCATCAGTCTGCATTAATTTCGCTCCTTTCAGCCGCGGTGATTTTTACCGTGTACTCAATTTTTTTATTTGGCATTACCGTCGTGATTACGCTGTCCGTAAAGCAGCCTGAATATATTACCGTTTTGTCGGCGCTTTTTACGCATACTTTGTCTGCGCTCCCGTTTTCAAAAATTTTCACATTCTTTGCATCTACGCCCGAAAGCTGTATTTTATAGTTCGGCTTTTCTATATTTTTTATAGGAACATCATTTAAAAACTCCGATATAGCGTAACAGGTATTTTCGTTCCCGAACACTGCCTCTTTTACGCCGCCGATAATTTTGTCGTTTACACAAATTATAATATCGTTTCCGTTTTCATATGCAAAATCCAACACCTTACCCCTCCTCGCAAAGGCAAAACTCTATTGTGAAATGCACAATACGGTAAATTGCGTTCATGTCAGGGTCAAAAGCTATGGGCGAAACATCAGCCTCCGTAATAATTTTTTGGCTGTCCGCCTTTTTTAGCCCCATCAGTATCTCGCCTGCAACCTCAGACAATCCGCTTCCGTTCTCTGTTGCCGGGGCATACACCCTTATCTCAACCTTAGCCTCATAGCTTTCACCCTTTACCGTTGAAGAAAGATAACCGCCTATATAATTTTTTGACAGCGCCGTATCGGTAACAGACACAACAGCCACCAGAGAGCTTATGGGATTTTCAACATTATGAGAGCCGTATTCTCTTACAAATCTCACGGGTTTAAGTTCCTCAATCACTTTAAGCCCCGCAATAATTTGGTCAACCTGCTTTTCAATCTGATTCATAATCATCCTCCAATGCTTCTCCGTACTGCAAAAGTATTGCCCATACATAAACCGCCCTATCATTCACATAGTATATTTCGCATCTTTTAACAATATATTTTTTGTTCTGCATTTGTATTACGGACTTATTTTCCTCAAGCGTCAAATCGGGTGGTCCTATACAAAGATATTTTTCGTTTCTATGCAATCCCAGATGATGATACTGTCCTCCGACATAAACTTTATTTTTATAGCGGAGAGGCTCGATAAAAGCGCTTGAGTTAACGGTACTGCCGTCCGAAATGACGGAAATTTTGCTTCCGTATCGTTTTATTGTTTCTCCGATTGCCGCAATTATACCCATTAAATCACCCTGCCGAATAAAAATTCCTTTGTATCTATAAGGTCACGGCATTTCTCCGAGTACTCTCTCCACAGCTTTTCTCCTCTGTCCGTCCTGTTTTCGGGCGATGTAATTTGAACATCGCCCGCAGTAAACGAGGTTATGTTTTCATCATTGCATAAGCTGTGAAGCTTTAATGCGTATACCGCGCACAGCATTTCAACCTTCCTTGCTTCACTCTCGCTGAGCTCTTTTTTAATTAATACTGAATTTACATAATCGCAGGCGTCGTCAATCAACGCTTTCCATTTGTAAATCTCATCATTTGAAATTCCCGTAAGCAGGCGAAAGCGGGTTATCACATTCGCAATGTTCAAACAATCACCTCATTTAACAGGAAAGTGTTTTTGCGGCTTCCGTAAAGATTTTTGAAAATCCGGCCGTACAGGTAATTGCCGCACGCTCAAGCTGACGGTCGATAAGCTTGTCATAATCCGTCATAACGCCGCCTGCCTGAACCATTTCAAGCGCACAGTTTTTATCAAGACCGATAATCTTGCCGCTTTCCATTTCGGGAGCGTGAAGAAGTGTAGCGCCGAGCGGTGTAATCATCTTGCCCGTACCCTGAAAGTCAAGACCTGCGTTTGAATCCTGCATCTGTGAAAGTGAAAGGATTTTCTGCATCTCCTCAGTAGGCGCGAGGATTGTATTAAGCTCATACGGTGAAAGCGATGACCAAAGCTTTAAAATATCGCCGTATTCAATGCTTCCGCCTTCGCCCACGCTGATACTCTCGGCGGGATTTTCGTTGCCGTCGCCGTTTAAAAGCACATCAATAGCGTCCTTTAACTGCGCTCTTGCAATATATGCGCCGATTTGATTAAGCGTTACCGTAAAGAGGTCAAGACGCTGAAATCTGAGTGCCTCATAAGATGCAACAAGCATTCTGCCTCTCTTGTGAAGCTTCACGAGGTTTTCTCTCGTTTTTACAACGGTCTGCGGAATTACCGCACCTTCGCCCACAATCTTAAGTGTCTTGTCGTCCTCTGTGGGAGCGGACACAATACTGCGGTAGTCCATACCTTCAATATCTGTTACCGTTGCGACAAGGTTCGGCAGAATATCGGCACGCTCCATTCCCTGTCTTACCGCCCTGCTCACATATTCGGGGAAAAGAGCCGCCGAGTTTGAGGTCTGGAAAAACTTTTCAACGCAGTCGCTTCCTCTGCCGCTTACTTTGATGTCAAATCGTTTGAGCTGACGGGAAAAAGCGTCAAGCCCCTCAAGAGAAGTTCCCTCGTAGTTTTCGGACGGGTCGAGCTTTTCAAGTACTTCTGTAAGACCGCCCCTGCTCTGATACATACCCTTTTCAAGTGTAATATTTTCAAAATTTGCCATATATTTTTCCTCCTTAAAGAATAATTCCTGCGTCTGTTGCAGTTGAGTCAATTACAAGCAGTTCTCTGCCGGAATCGTTTGCGGCTACCTTGCCGTTTGCAGCTGCCGCAAGTTTTGTGTATCCGAGAGCAAGCTTTGAAGAAACCTGCACCTTTGCGTAACCTGCAAGCTGCACCGCAGCATATCCGCCGCGTACCCCTATGCATATACCGCAGAACAAGTCGTTTGCAGAGCACTTATCAACCGTGCAGTCTGCACTGATTTTTACAGGTACTCCTGTTTCGGTCAAAGTATCCGCCGCAATAAATGTTGCGACATTTTCACCGTATCCGTTAAAATTTACATTCATATGTATACCTCCGTTAAATTCTGAATTGACCGTTTAATGCGGCCTTGTTTTTGTTTTTTTCGCTGTAAAGCTGAGGTGCTGCCGAAAAAGCTTCGTTTTTCTTTTTCTCAAAAGCAATCTTAAACTCGTTAAGCTGCGCCACCGTCATTGATTTTGCAACACTCTCCATGGTTTCCCTTGAAATTTCGGGTTGAACCGATGCCGATAACCTAATAACATCGGCAACAAGGCTGTCACGGTAATATACCCCGTCTTTTGCCGACTGTTTCAGTCCGTCTATGTACGATAAAAGCTTTCGGCACTCAGCCGTTGTCATTTCGACCTCACCTTGTTCAAGCTTATTTAAAATATTTTCCATACTTGTTTTCTCTCCTTTTAAACACGCCGACTTTGTAACCCCCGCCTCTCTTTGAGACGGAACGGCAACAAAGCTCCATTCATAGGCGTCATATGGATTAACAAGTTCTCCGCAGCATATTTTTGAGCCGTAAACCTCTCCCTTTTTATGCGGACAGGTATCTGTTTTTTCTCCGCAAATGCTGCACAAAACCTGCTCAACCGCACAGCCTACGCTTACTTCCTTGATAATACCGCTGTCAAGCGCCAAGATAATATCTCTGTTTTTTTCGCTTACAGGCATATATGCTCTCGCCTTCAGCCTGAAATAATCATCTCCCGTGGCAGTTTTCCTGCCTGAAACGGCTTCAACCGAGCAGGCAAAAATTCTTGCCGTCTGATTTTTTGCCGTTGGATTATGGTCAAAGATTCCCGTCTTGCCCACAAAAAGCTTTTCAAGGGCAAACAGCGACTCCACAGTAAATCTCTCTCCGTCACGGTCAATGTCGTTGTCGCACAGTACCACGGAGAACACATACACCTCGTCCTTTGTAAGCTTTCTGCGGGTATAGGAGTTTATAAGTTCAAGCTCCTCATCCGAAACAGCGCCGTGCTCATTGTTCTGCACCGCTCCGATAACGGCTTCCTTTTTTAGCCCTTTTTTACTCATCGTTTACCTCCGTTTCCTCTCCCGCTTCAATCTGCATTGCACGGGCGTTATTGTATCTTGCCTGCGAAAGCTCCACAGTATCCTGAAGATTGATGTCGTCCCATTCGATTTCAAATCCGCAGTTGTATCCGCAAAGCCTCAAATGCATTGTAATAATCTTGATGATAACAGGCTCAACAACCGACCTGTAATATTCAAGCTCGCTTGTAAGAATATCCGCCTGCTGTTCGCTCATTCTCTCGGTACTTGACCAGGAAAGTCCCAGCAAAAACGGCGGTATTCCGAGCTTTGCAAGTATTTGTTCCAAGATATTTCTTACGGGCACTTCACAGTCCGGCATCTGACTTTCAGCACCGATCACCTTGACGCTTACATCGCCCACCGAAACGAAGTCGCAAACGCTGTCGCTCCTCATCGCTTTTTTCCACTCGTCCGCAATTTGCCTTGCGCTTTCCTCGCTGAATGTCGAACCGCTTTCATCGGGATTATATGTAACCGCAAAACGCACATCGCCGACTCTTTCCCAGTTTGTTTTTATCGACTTAAAAATTCTCAGCAAAACCGAGCTTACAAACGGGAGTCCGCTTAAAATTGATGTTCCGTGAATCGTTCCGGGCTTTGGGTTTAGCAGCGTTGCAAGCACAAGCTGTCTGTTTTTTACGGGAGCAAGCTCTCCCGCAGCGTTACAGCAAACCACCAAATCAAGAGGTGATTTGTCCGCCCTGATTTCAACATCGTCAAGGCTTGCGTTGTAAAGAGAACAAATGCCGCTGCCGTCTGCATACGGCACCATTTCTCCCACCGCCTCACCGTAGGTAAGCAAGGAGTCAAGGTAGCTGTAAATAAAATTGTGCATACCCAGTGATGAACCGTTTGTGTTTACATTTTTTATAAAATCCTCCGCAATTTTTTTGCAGGCGGCATTTTCGGTTTTTACACTGAATCTGCCTATAAGCCTTACTATCTTACATAAAGCGGCGTCAATTATCGGAACAGCCTCACGCATTGACGAATACAGCTCACGCTCTGCCCTGCTGCCTGTTTCAAATCTCTCAAACAGGTCAAGCCCCGTCTGCCTGTCTTTGGGAACAGTCTGAACCGGCAGTGCGTTTTTTTGATTTTCCCTGCGATTTTTTCTTCCAAACTTCAAAGCTTTCTATTCCTCCTGTCTTTCGGCGGCCATGACAAACATACGACTGCCGCCGTCAATCACCGTTGTGACAAAATATCTTATATCATCCATAGCGTGGTCATTTTCCTTTATCGGGACATCGTCTGTTTTTCTGCTGTCCCATCGGTAAAGCGAAAATTCCCGCTTTGTCGCCTTACAGTCCCTGCATATTTTTATGCTTCCGTCCTTTAGAGCCTGAGACACTCTGCGAATTCCGTTTACCACATTATTTTGTGCAGGCACCACTCTGAATCTTGCGTGTCGGCGAATAACCTCAATAAAGCTTGCAGCCGACGGGTCTACGACAACCTGCGAAATTTTTTTATCTCCCGCAAGAGTACAAAGTGCCTGATAATGCTCCTCATCGGTCTTTTGAAATCCCTGCACCCTCGAATTAAAGTAATACTCGTCAATTCTGTACCAAACATCACCCTGCTTGCCCCATAAGCCGAACGAAGCGGGATTTACCGTGCCGTAGTCGCAGGAAATCGCATACCTGCAAAATTCGCCTTTCGGCACTTCGCAGTACATTTCCTCATTGTCCATAAACGGATAAACCGCACCGTATACGGCAACCCATCTGCCCTTGACAAATCTTTCGTAAAAAACTCCCGAATAAAGATTTTCATATCTTTGTTTAACACTCTGCGAAAGCGAAGGATTGTCATCCATGGTAAAGTGAAGATAAAGAGCATTTTTATCCCTTGCTTTTTTTATCCACTCCATATAAAACCAGTGTTCGGGATATTCAGGATTGCAGTTAAACCAGAATTTTGAACCTGTAACCGAGCATCTTGCCATTGCCTGCTCAACAAACGAACGCGGCATAAGCGCAACCTCGTCAAACATTACTCCCGACAGCGTCATGCCCTGAATAAGCGATGCGGACGATTCGTCCTTGCCGCCGAAAAGGTAAAACCTGTTTTTTGCTCCTCGGTAACTAACCGTAAGCGTATTGTGAGTTATCTTTTCATCACAAACAAATCCAAGCGATCTCAAAAGCGGAATTACGGGCGTTACCATATTTCTCCTCAGAGAACGGATTGTCTTTCCGCACAGGGCAAAGTCGCCGTTGCCGCCGAAATAAAAGCTCCAAATTACAAACGACAGCACCATACAAAATGTTTTACCGCTTCTGACGGCACCGTCGCATATAATTGCGTCACATTTGCAGTCCTTTGAGCTTTTGCTCCACCACGAAAGCACCCTAAGCTGTTTTTGTGAAAAAGACTTAATCTTCAGTCTTATCACTTCCGACCGTTCTTGCGCTCTTGTCTATGGCGTCAAAAAGATTCTGAACGCCGTTTTCCTCTTCCTGTCTGCTTTCGAGCTTTTCAAGAGCCTTCAGTCTGTCAAAAAACTTGATTTCCATCGAGCCGTCCTTCGGTCTTTTTATCTCCGACACCAAAAAAAGGTCCATTGAGCTAAGATCGGCACGAGATGGATTTTCCATGTAAAGCAGCGATACCGCGTCCGCAATATCACCGAAAGCAAGCCTCTGATACCCCACCGACGCCATATTGGCAAGGGATTTTTCACGCTGTTTTGCAAGCTGTTCAATTTCGTCTGCAATTTCCTTTCTGCAAAGCAGCTTTTCGCCCGTCTGTTCGGGGTTCTTTGACCAGCCTGCACGCTTAGCCGCAAGCGACGGACTGCCCGTGTTTAAAAAGCAGCTGCAAAACTCCTTTTCACGGCTTGTAAGTTTTTTATCTATTTTTGTCACCTCCGTTTTTTGAGAGGATTTTTTGAGTAAGCCTCTCAACTATACCCCTAAAAAACAAAAAAATTGCATAAAAGAATGCAATTTTTGAAAAAATAATTTTAAATTTTTTTTATTTTATAGGAAACTGCTCCAAAACGGTCGGGCAGAAAAGGCTTGATAATATCAACCTGTCTGCTCAAATTGCGTGTCGAGGCACTCGGCTTTTTATTTTTATGTAAAGGCACGCATTACCGTGCCCAAATCTATATTAAAGCGTAAGGCTTTTAAAATTATCATTTAAAATTTTACAGCTGTTGTTGAGCTTCTCAAGCTCCTCCTGAGAAAGCCGCATTTCCAAAATTCTCTTTGCTCCAGCGGCGTTTATAAAGCACGGATTTCCGATAAAGACATCTTTTTTGCCCCCGTATTCTCCCCTAAGGCGTGTTGATACGGTCAAAACGGCATTTTCATCATTTAAAATCGCTTTTGCAATTCTCACAATCGCCATACCTATTCCGTAATAGGTAGCACCTTTCGCCTCAATTATTTCCTGTGCCGCCGTTCTTACATCAACGCTTATTTTTTCAAGTTCCTCCATTGAATATGTCTGCGAGTTATCGGCAAGTACATCCTTTATCGGCTTCACCGCAAGAATCGCCTGACTCCACGGCACAAACTCGCTGTCGCCGTGCTCACCTATGACATATGCGTGAATGTTTCTCGGGTCAACCTCAAAATATTCTCCCATTAGATACCTCAGTCTTGCTGTATCAAGCGTCGTACCCGTTCCTATTACCTTTGCGGCATTAAACCCCGAAAGCTCAAAGGTCACCCTTGTCATAATGTCAACAGGATTTGTCGCAACAAGAAAAATCCCGTCAAAACCGCTCTGAACAACCATCGGCACGATTGAAGCAAACACCTTTGTATTTCTCTGCAAAAGCTCCAGTCTGCTTTCTCCCGGCTTTTGATTTACTCCCGCACATATAACAACAATGTCAGCGTCCGAACAGTCGCCGTAACCTCCGCAGTAAATCTTCATACTTGAATTTGAAAACGCAAGTCCGTGGTTAAGGTCCATCGCTTCCCCCTTAGCACGCTTTTCGTTTAAATCAATCAAAACAAGCTCATCGCAAAGATTTCTGTTAAGTGCCGCATAAGCAAAGCTCATTCCGACCATTCCCGTACCGATAAGTACAATTTTCTTTTTGTTGTCAGCCATAATCATACTCCCTTTTAATTTATTCAGCCCATGGCAAACATAGCTTAAACACTATTAGCTTTTGCGCCTAAAGCCTTATTATTCCTAAAATTTGTTCTATAATATAAGATAATTAATATATAATCGTTTTTTTACGTATTTTCCAAATTAAATATATAAAAAACAACAAAAAGCTTCTTGAAAATCTTTAACACATATGATAATATTTATAGTGAAAAGCTGTATTAGCTTAGGTGTTTTATTGTGAATTTATTTGTGAAAGGAAATGAGATAATGTACAAAATAGTTAAGAAAAAAGTTCTTAACCCCACTGTTACATTGATGGAAATTGACGCTCCGCTCATCGCAAAAAAAGCTGAGCCGGGTCAGTTTATCATTCTCCGAGTTGACGAAGACGGCGAGCGTATTCCGCTTACCGTTGCAGGTTATGACCGAGAGGCAGGAACGGTAAGAATTATATTCCAGATTGTAGGTGCTACAACCGAAAAGCTCAACCACCTTGAGGAGGGCGACTATATTCATGATTTTGTCGGTCCTCTCGGTGTTCCCACACATACCGAAGGACTTAAAAAGGTTTGCGTTGTAGGCGGCGGCGTCGGATGTGCCATCGCACTTCCCGTTGCAGAAAAGCTCCATGAGCTCGGCTGCGAGGTTCACTCCATCGTAGGGTTCAGAAATAAAGACCTCGTTATACTTGAGGACGAATTCAAGGCTTGCTCCGACAAGTTTATTCTTATGACCGATGACGGTTCATACGGAGAAAAGGGCGTTGTAACGGCACCGCTCGAAAAGCTCATCAACGACGGCAAAAAGTACGACCTTGTTATCACTATCGGTCCGCTTATCATGATGAAGTTTGTTGTAAAAACTACAAAACCCCACAATATTCCTACAACCGTTTCTATGAACCCGATTATGATTGACGGAACGGGTATGTGCGGCGGCTGCCGCTTAACAGTCGACGGACAAACAAAGTTTGCCTGTGTTGACGGTCCGGACTTTGACGGCTTTAAAGTTGATTTTGACGAAGCTATGAAGCGCGGAGCTATGTACAAGAATTTTGAACGCCACGCATACGAAGAAACCTGCAATCTTTTCAAAAAGGAGGTTGAGTAATTATGCCTAATATGTCACCCAAAAAGGCAGAAATGCCAACCCAGGACCCGAATGTCAGGAACAAAAACTTCCTTGAGGTAGCAATGGGCTACACCGAGGAGGTTGCAATAGAAGAGGCACAGCGTTGTCTTCACTGCAAAACAAGGCCCTGCGTTTCGGGCTGTCCCGTACATATTGCAATTCCCGACTTTATCAAGGAAGTTGCAAACGGAAATTTTGCAGCGGCTTATGATATAATCTCCGAGTCAAGCTCACTTCCCGCAGTCTGCGGCCGTGTTTGCCCTCAGGAAACTCAGTGTGAAGCAAAGTGCGTAAGAGGCATCAAGACAGAGCCTGTCGGCATCGGAAGACTTGAGAGATTTGTCGCTGACTGGCACAACTCACAGCCCGACGCTAAAATTAAAAAGCCCGAATCAAACGGACACAAGGTTGCCGTAATCGGCTCAGGTCCCGCGGGACTTACCTGTGCGGGCGATCTTGCAAAGAAAGGTTATGATGTCACCGTATTTGAGGCTCTTCACCTTGCAGGCGGCGTGCTTGTTTACGGTATTCCCGAATTCAGACTTCCCAAGTCAATCGTTCAAAAAGAGGTTGACACGCTGAAAGAACTCGGCGTTAAGATTGAAACAAACATGGTAATCGGCAGAGTACTGTCAATTGATGAGCTTATGGACAATTACGGCTTTGAATCCGTATTTATCGGTTCGGGTGCAGGACTTCCGAGATTTATGAATATCCCCGGCGAAAACCTCTGCGGCGTTTACTCCGCAAACGAATTTCTTACAAGAACAAACCTGATGAAAGCATACAAGGACGATCCTTCAACTCCGATTATGCACGCCAAAAAGGTAGCCGTAGTCGGCGGCGGAAATGTTGCAATGGACGCTGCACGCTGTGCAAAGCGACTCGGCGCAGATGAAGTCTATATCGTGTACAGACGAAGCGAAGAAGAGCTTCCTGCACGTAAGGAAGAGGTTGAACACGCTAAGGAAGAGGGCATCATCTTTAAGCTCCTCAATAATCCCGTTGAGATTCTCGGAAACGAGGACGAATTTGTAACAGGTATGAAGTGCATCAAAATGGAGCTTGGCGAGCCTGATGCAAGCGGCAGAAGAAGACCTGTTCCCGTAGAGGGCAGTGAATTTGTAATTGATGTTGACGCCGTAATTATTTCAATCGGAACATCTCCCAACCCGCTTATCAAGTCAACGACCAAGGGACTTGATACTCAAAAATGGGGCGGCATTATTGCCGACGAAAACGGTCTTACCTCCCGTGAGGGCGTTTATGCGGGCGGTGACGCAGTAACAGGCGCCGCTACGGTAATTCTCGCAATGGGTGCCGGCAAAACAGCCGCAGCCGCTATTGACGAGTATATCCAAAATAAAAACAAATAATTTAATTTGCTTTAATTAATTATCTATGCCAAACGGCAGTTTCGCAAATACGAAACTGCCGTTTATTTTTGTATATTTTTATACTGCTTAATCATATTGAGAAAAAACATTTTTTCACTTTCATTAAGCGTTGATACGCTCTCAGAAATCTGTAATGAAAGAACATCGCTTTGCATATCAAGTGTATCGCTTAGCAGGAAATCAACGGTAACGCCCAAAGCGTCGGCAATTTTCACCAGCGTTTCCACACTCATATTTCTGCCGTTTTCAATCAGACTCATAAAATTTGTAGATATATCAACCATTTCGGCAAGCTTATCCTGAGTAAGACCGCACTTTAAGCGTGTATTGCGGATTTTCTCTCCAAGATTGAGTAAACTCATACAATCAACCTCCAACTACTATTATAGTTGGATTTTTTACTACAAAAACACACTATATTTGTAATTTTATATTGACAATATTTGTATTTGTAATTATAATATTATACATAAACAGACAAATTTCGCATAATAAACTGTATTTGTTTATCAAATTATTTTAAGGAGAATGTTTATGTACACAAGGCCAATCATTTTTAAAATCTACTCGGTAGTTGTAATTGTCTTTGCAATTCTCGGATTTATTTCAAGCATAACCCAGCTGTTTATCCCAAACAACCCTTTGCTATCACTTATTCCGAACCTTGACGATGTTTTTACCGCAATCAAAATTGTATCGGTAATTGCGTCTATGATTACTCTGTTTTTCGGTTATATGGAGTTTTCAGCAATGTACACATTTGCGGATATGATTGAATACGAAAAATCTAATTCGCTTTATCCTTTTCAAAAGAAATCCTTTGTTCTTCCTGCAAAATTTTACAAGAGTTTTGGTGCAGCTATTTTTTATATTTCATTATTTGTGCAATTTATCTTTATTATTGCAACGGTTATTATATCTTCAATCGAAAAGAAAGCCTTTATTTCCCTGCCCTTGATACCGATTGCAATTTCATTGCTTTCTCTTTTATTAACCTACATAATTTATTACGCAAAATTCAAAACTTTCAGCGATTTGCTTGAGATCGTAAGCAGTAAAAATATTACGGAAAAATTGAAAGTAAGTTTAAAAGAAAGTAAACCTAATCTTTTACGCGGTTACTGCACTTTTTTATTTGTTGTCGCAATACTCATCTCTATATCAGTTTTAATATTAATATTTGTTTTGTTTTCACCGATTTCGGCTTTAATAGGAACATTGGGGGCTTTAATAGTTTCTGTAATATATCTGATATTAGGTGCAATATTATTTCTTTTACTCAGCGTAATAGGCTGTTCTTTTGACAATCTTGCAAAAATGCTTGAGCATTATATGATTAAATATAAATTAGTATAATCAAAAATTTATTTAAGGAGTTGTTTTTATGTATTGTCCTAAATGCGGTAAAGAAGCAAACGAAAATTTTTGTCCACACTGCGGATATAATCTGTCTGTCGAATCTGTAAACTCTCGAAACAGCTGTTTTAATTCATACAGCGACAGGACTAATTTACCGCAAAAAAGCAAATCGGAATTTATGCGTGAATACAGAGCCGAGCATCCTCAGGTTTGGGTATTTTTAGTGCTTGACATAATATGTGATATTATTATGGTTTTTTGTTTGATATCATTCATCAATGATTTTAATGGTCACTACATTACAAAAAGCGAGGAGAAAACTCTTATTATAGGCACAATATTTCTTGTTTTGGGTGTAATCTTTATGATAGCCTTTCAGGTATGTGAGCGTAAAGGTGCATCGGAATATGAAAAGTATGTACCATTTATGTATAATACTCAAAATACACCCCAACAAAAAAGAACATTTGTAAATGAAATCCCAAAAGATGTAGAGTGGAAGTGTCCGAATTGCGGAAGAATTAATCAAAGTTATGTAGGCACTTGCGGCTGCGGGCAGGTGAAACCAAAATGAAAAAATTAATCTTCTTTTTATATGCATTTTTACTATGTTTCATATTTTGTTCATGCACGGCAGTAACGGAAAGTCCGACACCAACAGAACTTACCGCCGAAGATTATGAGTACATTGACGCCGTATATAATGTTATGGATCAATGGGATTCAACTCATTATGACAGCGGAGAAAATCATCATATAGACAAAATATCTTTTCAGGATTTTGACGGCACACATAAAATATGTTTCTATATAAACTATCCCATTGCGGGATATTGCGGAGCCGGATATCTTATTGAAGACGGCACTTTAACAGGTATATCCCCCGATATATATGACAATGACTCCACCACCCGTCACCAAGGCTGTATGATGCAGACCGTTATTAACGGTACGGACTGGGACTATACAGCAACAGATGAAGAAAAATATGAAACAATAAAAAATGCCTACATATACTTTTTGGAAAACAACATATACAATTATGAATAATCAACGCAAAAACGGAAGTTTCGCAAACACGAAACTGCCGTTTATTTTTGTATATTTTTATACTGCTTAATCATATTGAGAAAAAACATTTTTTCACTTTCATTAAGCGTTGATACGCTCTCAGAAATCTGTAATGAGAAAATATTGCTTTGCATAGGTAAAAATTTAAGGATTATTTAATAATTTATGTTTTATACTTAGCTCATAACAAAGTGAGGTGATGGTATGTTTTTTAATATACTAAGGAGAGATTTGAAGCGAAAAAAGTCAATAAATATTATTTTAATGATTTTTGTCATACTTGCATCAACTTTTATTGCAAGCGGTGCAAACAATATGGTAACTGTTTTTAATGCATTGGACAATTATTTTGACATGGCAGGAGTTCCCGATTATTGGGTATCAACCTCAGACAGTCGTTCAGCTGAAGATTTTAAGTCATTTGCCGACGAGAACAATTATAGTTATAAAGACAACACAATGGCAATGATAAATCCCAAAGATGTCAAAATTGACGGTAAAGTATTTGACTATTCAAGCACCACTGTAATTTCAAGGGTAAACGATACAAATCTGTTTTTAGAAAACGGAGAACAGCTAAAGTCAGTTGCCGACGGAGAGATTTATGTGAGTTCAATCATGTGGTTTTCTGACTCGAATGATTTTCACGAAGGTTCAAAAGTCGTTATAAAATGCGGCGATCTGTCAAAAGAGTTTATTGTAAAAGGCTATGTCAAAGACGCTGTGTTTGGTTCAGGAATGATTAGTATGACAAGATTTTTGGTCAGCGATAATGACTTTGAATTTTTTAAAGAGAATGAAAAGAGTGTACTTTTTGACAGCTTTTTTCTTAATACAGATGATTCTGAGTTTAACAGTAAGTTTACCGACCTTGAACTCAATGTTCTGTTTAGCATTGACAGAGAAACCGTTAAACTTACGTATATTATGGACATATTAATGTCAGCAATTGTTTTTGTGGTCAGCATATGTTTGATTCTGATTTCGCTTGCAATTTTAAGATTTACCATTGATTTTACTATGACAGAGGAATTTAGAGAAATCGGTGTAATGAAAGCAATCGGAATATCTAACCGAGGGATAAGAGGATTATATATAATAAAATATACTGCAATATCGATAGTCGGCTCTGCCATCGGATTTATTCTGAGTATTCCGTTCGGCAGTCTTATGTTGCAGAGCACCTCAAAAAACATTATGATTTCAAATTCAGGAAACTATGCC
>CALYBP010000036.1 GCA_944415425.1 uncultured Ruminococcus sp.
CTTCATTGTCGGGAAAAGTAAAACATCGCGGATTGCCGCAGAATCGGTTAAAAGCATCGTCATTCTGTCAATGCCGAATCCGATACCGCCTGTGGGAGGCATACCGATTTCAAGGGCATTAAGGAAGTCTTCATCAGTAGTATTTGCCTCTTCATCGCCCTGAGCAAGAAGCTCTTCCTGCGCTTTGAAACGAGCTCTTTGGTCGATAGGGTCATTAAGCTCCGAGTAAGCGTTTGCCATTTCCCAGCCGTTCATAAAGAACTCAAAACGCTCAACATATTCGGGGTTATCGGGTTTTTTCTTTGTAAGCGGAGAAATTTCAATCGGGTGATCCATAACAAATGTCGGTTGAATCATATGCTCCTCCGCATATTCTTCAAAGAACAGATTGAGAATATCGCCTTTCTTATGTCTTTCTTCATACTCTATTCCCTTTTCCTTGGCAATTGCCTTTGCCTCTTCGTCAGAGTGGATCTCGTTAAAATCAACACCCGCATATTTCTTTACGGCGTCAAGCATTGTAATCCTCTCGAAAGGTTTTCCCAAATCCATTTCAACGCCGTTATATGTGATTTTAGTTGTACCGAGAACCTCCTGTGCGACATGGCGGTAAAGATTCTCAGTTAAATCCATCATACCGTTGTAATCGGTATAAGCCTGATAAAGCTCCATCAGGGTAAATTCGGGATTATGTCTTGTATCAACACCCTCGTTACGGAAAACCCGTCCGATTTCATAAACCTTTTCAAGGCCTCCAACTATAAGACGCTTTAGATAAAGCTCAAGTGAAATGCGAAGCTTTAAATCCTCGTCAAGCGCGTTGAAGTGCGTTGTAAACGGGCGAGCTGACGCACCGCCTGCGTTTGCGACGAGCATGGGAGTTTCTACCTCCATAAAACCCTGTGAATCAAGGTATCTGCGTATGCTGCTTATAATTTTTGAACGCTTTATAAATGTATCCTTAACCTCGGGATTCATAATTAAGTCAACATAACGCTGACGGTAACGAAGGTCGGTATTTGTTAATCCGTGATACTTTTCGGGAAGGGGTTTGAGCGATTTTGAAAGCAGACGCACCTGCTTTGCATGAACGGAGATTTCGCCCATCTGCGTCTTAAATACAAAGCCTTTGACCTCGACAATATCTCCTATATCCCACTTTTTGAGAAATCCGTACTCCTCTTCACCCAAATCATCAAATTTTGCAAAAATCTGTATCTTGCCTGAGCGATCGTAAAGATCCATAAAGGATACCTTACCCTTTCCGCGCTTGGAAAGGAGTCGGCCTGCAACGCACACATCCTTGTTCTCATATTTCTCAAAATTATTCTTTATAGTTTCCGTAAGTGTATCACGGTCACTTGTAGTAATTACAAACGGATCTCTTCCCGCCTCTCTGAGAGCGTCAAGCTTGTCATATCTTACCTGAATTACATCACTTGTATTAGCCTGCTGAGGCTTCTGACTCATACTAACATTCCTTTCATTGTAAATCAAACGGAAATAACCGTGTGGATATTTCCGTCTGAGTTTTTATTCTTATTTGGAAATTTCTATAATTTTTATCGCCTGCACTCCACCCGGAGTTTCAACCTCAACAACGTCTCCCACGCTTTTGTTCATAATTGCTTTTCCGATAGGTGATTCGTCGGAGATTTTTCCCTCTCTGGGATTAGCTTCGTTTGAGCCTGAACCGACAATCATATATTTTGCCTGTTTGCCGGTTTTTATCATCTCTATTGTAACAACCGAAGTTAAATGAACATTCTCTGTTGAAGTATTGGACTCATCGATAATTTCGGCAGTTTTGAGAATTGACTCAATGGTTGTAATTCTAGCCTCCATAATTGCCTGTTCATTTTTTGCGTCGTCATATTCGCTGTTCTCGGACAAGTCGCCGTACGAACGGGCAACCTTGATTTTTTCTGCTATCTCCTTACGCTTGACATTTTGTAAAAATTCAAGTTCTTCCTCGAGTTTTTTAAGGCCTTCCGCAGTAAGCATGGTTGGTTTAACTGCCATATTGTATCGTCCTTTCATTTAAAAACTAATCTGCACAAAAAACTGCATACAGGTAAATTATATGCGTTTTGTTAGCTAATGTCAAGCAAAACGATTAAGATATGCGCAAAGTGAGCTTACTGTCTGCGACGATGAATAATTTTGGCAAAGCACAGGCACAAGCGAACCAAGCTCGTACTGTCCGCCGAGAGTGTAAAGTGCGGAACAAAAATATGTTCCTTCCATTTCACAAGGCTTTATTATATCGAATCCGTCGGGCATCCTGATGTGATATTTATAATAAACAAGACCGTTTATATGCTCAGAAGGACTTTTCACCGTAAGCACAAGTGCGTCATGCTTTATAGGAAGAGTTTCGCTTATACTTGCAGGCGCTATAACAAAATTTCTATCTGCCAGCTCTGATTGACACTTTGTCACTACGGCAGTTGCGCCAAGTTCGTTCATTGCTTTTTCAAGCTCATAATTATACGACGAAAAATCATTCGTTACAACCGCGACATCCGAGCAATACTTGAGTATTTGCAGGAGAATATCGTGTGAATCTCCATCGGGGTCGTATATTCCGATTTTCAGCATTTCGGGTTTTATACAGTTTTTAACCGCGGCTAACGCCATGTTGGTACAAAGTCTTTGTAAAAAAGCGCCCGAAAAAAATCTCCTGTAACCGCAGTTTTCGGGAAAGACTAATTTAGCAGAACACAAAAGATGATTACGCTGAGCTCCCACTGTTGCATCAAGTTTATCCAGACGAATTTTTCCGCTGAAGCTTATGTATGTAACCTGCTTTACACTTACACCTCGTGACTTTTTTATTTCGGAATAAACCTTATCGCTTCTAAGTTTGTTTATAAGTTTTTTTATTCCCTTCGATTTTTCCGGGAATTTTACAGAAAGTGTTGTAATCAAGAAAATACCTCCGCATACATACTTATTAATGTATATGCGAAGGTATGGGGATTTAAGTATTAAAAACAATTTAATACTTATTTTTTACTGCAAATTCATAGTATAATATTAAACGTATTTTATTGATTCAAGTCAATATTATTTTTGTGCTTTTTACACTTAAAAATATACACCGCAAAAGCGACTGGCTTTTGCGGTGTATATAACAGAACTTATTTAAAATTTTAAATTCAAATTAATATTCATCCATCGGGTTATACTTAACACCGTTATAACGGCACTCAAAATGCAGGTGCGGTCCCGTGGAATAGCCAGTTGTTCCTACATAGCCTATTGTCTGACCCTTTGAGACAGACTGTCCCGTGCTTACAACTATATTTGTCATATGTCCGTAAACAGTCATCTTGCCGTTTCCGTGGTCAATCATAACATAGTTTCCGTAACCGCCGCCGCAGCCGCAGCTTGCGTTCTTGCCCCAGTTATGCGGACATCCGTTATAGCTTGCAATTACAGTACCGCCGTCAGCCGCAAGAACAGTTGCACCCATAATACCGCCTCCGGCAATATCGATGCCGCCGTGATTATAAGTATATCTGTCCTCGCTCCACTCGGAAGAAAGATAATAAAATCCCGGAACAGGCCATACATAGCCCGATGTCGTAGGAACATCTATCGACGGTATGCTGCTTGAGCCGGAGTTACCGCCTGAACTTCCACCCGTACTTCCTGTGTTGCTGCTCTGATTCTGGCTTATCTGCTGTAAATTTGCGTAATATTCTTTGATTTGATTTTCGATTTCCTCGCTCTCAAATTCGCCGTTTTTCATGGCGTCTTCTGTCTCCTGATTAAGAGAGTAAAGATTTCTCAAAATCTCGTCATTTTCCTCAATCAACGAGTTAAGCTCTGCCTGATCCGCCTCAAGAGATGCCTGCTTTTCTTCAAGCTCCGCCTTATCGCTTTCAAGACCTTCTTTTTTGTCGGAAATCTCATCAAGCTTAACATTTATTTCTTCAATCAGCGTCTTGTCATAATTGGACAAAGTTTTTATCAGAGATACCTTGTCAATGAAATCAGAAAAGTCCTTTGCGCCGAAAATTATTTCAATATCGCTTGCGTTTCCTGCCATATAAATAATTCTCAGTCTTTCGCAGAGAGCATCGAGCTGATCTTCGATGTCTTCATTAGCTTTTTCAATATCCTTTTCCTTTTCATCTATGCTCTCGTTTAGCTCATTGATAGACTCTCTTGTAAGAGCAATCTTGTCATCAAGTACCTCAACCTTGCTGACAAGAGCCTTGCTGTACTCTTCTTTCTCATTAATATCCTGCTGGGTTTCATCAAGAATTTTTTGATATTCCTGATTTTTCTGCTCTAGCTCTTCAAGCTGCTGTTGTAAAGAATCAACATCTTCTGCGCCTGCGACCGACGCCGAAAATGCAAACGGCATCATTACTATACAAGCGCTCAAAACAGCGCAAAGAACTCTCTTAAACTTATTCATTACTACTCCTTTCACGGCATCACCAGCCGAGAATTTCGTTTCCTTCCTTTTTAAGATATTTGCGTATAGAAATAAAGCTGCCGAAGAAGCCCACAATGATACCCGCCGCCGCAAATGCCGCCGAAACATAGAGAACTACATTTGAAAGCGGAATATAAGAGAACGGTATCATACTTGTAATAGCGCTCATTACCGATTCGTAGAGAAGTGAAATTGCACCCGTGGAAACAGCAGCCGATACAATTCCTATTACAACACCTTCAATCAAAAACGGCATACGCACAAATGAATCTGTCGCTCCGACCGATTTCATTATGCTTATTTCAAATCTGCGCGAATACATTGTCGCACGGATCGTATTGGCAATTATGAATATTGAAATTATCATTAACGCCGACACTACGCCCACGCAAATGATGTTAATAAGATTGCTTATCTCGGTAAGCTTTTTTGCAAGCTCCCTGTGGTCGTTAATACTGTCGACTCCGTCAATACTTTTGATTTTTGCGACAGTATCGTCATAAAGGGATAAATCCTCCATAACCACAACATAAGCGTCAGGAAGTGTATTTCTGTCCTCTATCTGAGCAAAAAGCTCATCACCGAGCTCATCCTTGTACTGTTCAAGAGCATCTTCCTTAGACAAAAACTCTGTGGAAACCACATTGTCCAACTTTTCAATATCCTTGCCTATGTAAACGGCCTCAAGCCGCGATACATCTGATTTTAAATAAACGGTTGTTTCGTTTGAATCTCCAACCGACTCTACAACCTGGGCAACATTTATAGAAAAAAGAGCAGCTGCGCCGGTGAGAACAAGACAGCTAACAAGCACGCAAACCGACGCTATACTCATTATACGGTTGTTCCACACATTTCTTAAGCCCTCTTTTGCAAGATAGCCAAAGCCTTTCATACCATTTTCCTTTCAAACATAATTGTTCTGTCAAATCAGTCTGGCAAAACGACCGCATTGTCGGGATAATGCGGATCATCTGTAAAATCATCGACAGCAAAAGGATTTTCGGAAACCCTCTTATCCTTTGTGTCGGCAATAACCCTGCCGTGGTCAATTGTAATTACCCTTTGATGAAATTCTCTGACAAGGTCATGTTCGTGCGTTACAACAAGCACCGTAGTGCCCTTTGCGTTAATCTCGTTTAGAAGTTCGATTATTTCATGCGACATCTCCGGGTCAACATTTCCCGTCGGCTCATCGGCAACGATTATTTCAGGATTATTTACAAGCGCACGAGCAAGACTTACTCTCTGCTGCTCACCGCCGGAAAGCTCGCTGGGCTTGTCCTTCATTTTGTTTTTTAGCCCCACAAGGTCAAGAACGTACGGGACTCTTTTTTTGATAGTTGCCGAGCTTTCTCCTACGGCTCTCATGGCAAAAGCCACATTATCAAATACATTCATTTTTTCAATAAGTCTGAAATCCTGAAAAACTATTCCCATATGACGGCGCAGATACGGAATATCTCTGCGCTTGAGCTTGGAAATTTTTTTGCCGTTAATTGTAATTTCGCCCGAAGTTGGGGTTTCCTCGTGCATTATAAGCTTTAGAAATGTACTTTTGCCCGCACCTGATGAACCGACAATAAAGACAAACTCACCCTTTTCAATATGAATATTAACATCATAAAGAGCGTGCGTACCGTTAGGATATATTTTTGAAATATTATCAAAATCTATCATAAATTCACCTTTAATTAAAACGCACCGAAAATCGTGCGTAAAAACTTCCATAAAAATTTATCAGGGCGTACAAAACATATATTAAGCTACGCCCCGATGTAATTTAATTTAATCAAATTTGTATCAGTATTTCGCAGGGCTTGCGTTAAGATACTTCTTAACCATGAGCGCTACCTTAAATACTATTGCATCTTCAAATTCACGAAGATCCAAACCGGTGAGTTTTTTAATCTTCTCAAGTCTGTAAACAAGTGTGTTACGATGAACAAAAAGCTTACGCGATGTTTCTGAAACATTAAGGTTGTTTTCAAAGAAACGCTGTATTGTAAAGAGCGTTTCCTGATCAAGGCTCTCTATTGAGCCGCGTTTAAATACTTCCCTCAAAAACATTTCGCAGAGCGTTGTGGGAAGCTGATATATAAGACGGGCTATGCCGAGGTTATCATAGCTTACGATAGTGCGGTCGGTATCAAAAACCTTGGCAACTTCAAGAGCCGACTGAGCCTCCTTAAACGAACGGGCAAGATCCTTAATACCCGTTACGGTAGTACCTATGCCGACAACACAATGAGTGTAAAATTCGCTGGAAAGGGTATCCGAAATTGAGCTGGCAAGCTTTTCAAGGTCACGGCTCTCCGTATCGGCTTTGACCTCTTTTACGAGCGCAATTTCAGCCTCGTTAATATTTATTACAAAGTCCTTTGATTTGTCGGGAAATAGATTTTGGATTATATCGTAGGTAGAAACATCAGTCTTTGAGATTATTTTTATAAGCAGACATACGCGGGATACCTCGCTGTTAAAATGAAGCTCTCTTGCTTTAAGATAAATATCTCCGGGAAGAATATTGTCAAGAATAACATTCTTTATGAAATTTGAACGGTCGTATTTTTCATCGTAATACTGCTTAATGCTTGAAAACGAAACAGAAAGGAGCTGAGCGTATTTCTGAGCATATTCATCAGTACCCTGAACAAAAACCGCATAATCATATCTTGCATTACTACCGAAAGATTTGTATGTATAGCCGTTTATTACAAACGGAGAAGTTGAACTCAAGGTCTCTGAATTGATGCTTTCGTTAACCTCACCGATTTTTCCGAGTTCGGAGCAGGCTATTACAACCGAAGTTTCATCGATTACGCCGATAGTTCTGTCAATTGCATCCTTCATCTGATGAACAATACCCTGAAACAATCTGTTAGACATAACACTTACCTCTTTTTCTACGCAAATTATGTTTTAATGACTGTAATTATTTAATAAAATACAATCGTCCTCATATACATATTACACAAAAACGAGAAAAAAATCAACCTCTATTTACAAAATATTTTTGATTTTTTTATAGACATTGCATAATGAACAAAATACTACAATTTTGAAAACGAATAGAAACAAATTTAAAACATTTTGCGCTTCTTTAATTTTATATCATATTTGTGTTGTTTTTGTGACGAAACAAAATATTTCTTTTTCCAATAAAAAAGTGTAACCTATTTTCATTTCTGAAATAGTATGTAGTGTAAACGAAAGGAGGAAAGCTTATGTGTAATCTTTTTGGAAACGGAAGCAACAACTGCTGCACTTGGATTATTCTTCTTATCATCATCCTCTGCTGCTGCGGTAACAATGGTTCTGACAACAACGGCTGCGGCTGCGGCTGCTAAAAACGGATAACCGTTACTAAATGTTCATGCTAAGGATGTTTTATAATATAAACGGGGCAGGCTAAAAAGCCTGCCCTGCGTTTTTAGTAAGTAAAACTCGGAACATATTTTTTAATTGTAGGAAGCATACCGATTTTATCGGGAGTATGCGGCGGAAGCTGCCAAAAATCGTGAGCGCAATAGGTATTGCCCTCAATAATAGCAGGTCCGTTCGGAGTAATTGCTACATCCCATCCGATATATCTTATCTGAGGCACAACCTGCGCTGCCTTCAGGCACATATCTACCGCTTCCTTTACATAAGGAATCTGATAACCGACAATTTTTACGTGGGTATCAGGGTGTTCTGTGTAAATAATCCCCTTGGTTGTGTCGCCCGAATGCGCCGGGTACTTCATTTTTCCTGTTTCAATGTCGACGGGAGTAAACAAACAGTTATTGTCTATTATACTTCCTCCCTTGCCCATCTTCTGTACTATATAAATGCAATGCGGAATGTTGTTGTCGTCAAGGATTGTAATAATACGCATACTGTTTACGGCATTTGGATATAATTTTGATAATGCGGGGTGCTGTTGTATATTATCTTCTATCGTACAGAAACCCTTTTCCGTAAGGTATCTATACAAGTCATCAAATGTCTTAAAATCACTTACTTTCAGTCTTTCACAGCCTATTCCGCACTCCTTATCCTGCATTTTGCAGAAAAGATACTCTCTTTCCTGAGCAAACTGCCGTACCTCATCCTTTGAGGCTTTATCCATTTGTAAATATCCTCTTCCGATATAATCTTTAAACAACTCGTTAAACTCATCCTTGTTGTCAAAAAGATGGGCATATTCGGGGTCGTTCATAAACATATTGAGCTTTTTGCTGATAAGCCTCGTAACAAATGTTTTTCTCTGGGCTTTATTAAGATTGTAAAAAGCAAAAATCTGATAATCATAGTAACCCGCACCGTAGCGTTTTGCGCACCACAGCATATCAAAAAAAATCCTTACGCTGTTTTTGCCCGACTTCTCATGGACAGCTTTTATCGCCGTTTTCATCTTGGCAAAGCTTGCGTTTTTTAACACTCTGAAAATGTAACCCTTATCTGCCATTATTACCACTCCTATACTCAATTTAAAACACATAGTACGTTTAACCGCAGTTTTTGTACTTACTTACATGTTAAAATTTAATATTCATAAATTCTCGGAACTCTCTTAGATATTCCACATACAATTTCATCTACATTTGTATCGAGCAAATCCGCCATCCACAGTACGCTTAATTCATCGTTTAAAAGCGCGACGGTATCTCCCCTTTTAACATCCCCTATATCTGTAACATCAACCATAAACTGATCCATACAAATTCTGCCGATTACGGGAGCTTCTCTGCCGTTTATCATTACCTTACCGATATTTGAAAGCCGTCTGCTGTATCCGTCGGCAAAACCGACCGGTATGGTAGCAATTTTTGTAGGTCGTGATGTTACAAATGTTCCGCCGTAACCTACCTCTGTGCCCTTTGGAACCTCTTTTACCATAACGACATAAGTGTACCAGCTTATAACCTGACGAAAATCTTCTTTTTGCCAGTCGCCCTCATCTATTGCACAAAGTCCGAAGAGAATATCTCCCGCCCTTACAGCATCGAGCTGTGTTTCGGGGCGAAGCAATATTGCAGGGCTGTTTGCAACATGCTTGCAGGGAATTTCAATCCCCTCAGTCTCAAGCTTTGCAACCATATTAAGGTACAAGCCGTATTGTTTTAATGCGCTTTTGCCGTCCTTTTCATCTGCTCTTGAAAAATGCGTAAATGCACCTGTTATTTTGAGATTTTCCATTTCGCTGATTTTTTTGATAATCGGTATCGCTGATTCGTCGGCTGGAAATCCTATTCTGCTCATACCTGTGTCAATCTTTATATTTATCGGCTGTACAACCCCGCTCCACTTTGCAAGCAAATTGAGTTTTTGGGCAGTATCAAGCGAAAATATCGTTGGCGTAAGATTATATTTTATCAAATTCTCAAGCTGTCCGTCGCAGGTATCGCCGAGCAAGAGAATCGGCTCGACAGCTCCTGCATTCCTAAGAGAAGCGCCCTCTTCCCAAACGGCTACTGCATACCTTTCAACACCGCATTTTTTAAGAGTAGGATAAATTCCCTTTTCGCCGTGACCGTATCCGTCACCCTTTAATACAGCCATAATTTCTACGCCGTCACCAAGACGGTTTCTTATGTTTTTTATATTATGTTCAATCGCACTAAGGCTTACCACAGCCTCTGTTCTCTGAGCAAGCTTTCTCAAAACAAAGCCCTCTTTCGGTATTGTTTTACATTTATCATAAATAATCATTTCAACTATTGCAGGCTCAATTATTCAGTTTTGTATTATATCATACATATCACCTTTTTACAACAAAAACATACAATTTCTGAAAAATTAACTTCCGCCTCTCACGCTTAAGAAAAACCCCTGCGGCAAATCCGCAGGGGTTTTTCTTTTTATAAAGTGAGACTAATGAACAATTAATCGTTGTAATCTAACCATTTACCGTTATCGTAAATTTTATTCATTCCGTTGATAGTTATATCTGCGGTTTGGTTTCCGTTACCGCCGCTGCCGTTGTTGAAGATAATCATTGTGGCATCATACGGAACCTCTACCCGGTAAATTCCGCCGCCTATATTCTCTGCGGCAACTCCGGGCCATACTGTCATTTCGGTATTATCATCGCTCCAGTAATATGCCATTACCTTGCTCCAGTTACTCGTATTCTTGTAGTAGAGATAATTTTTTGACTCCGGCTCAACGGGAGTTGTACTTCCGCCTGTGTATGTTCCGCAGTATGATTCTTCCGACTCTAAGTCCACAATATAGTACTGCACCAAGGTTGCGTCTTTAATACTTATTGCGCCGTCTTTATCAACATCGGCCGCAACAAGTGCATCGCTGTTAAAGACTTTGCTTTCAACAATATAAAGCTGGATTTCCGTAGCGTCGGAAATTGAAATTGAACCGTCCAGGTTAACATCACCTATAAGCACATTGTTCTGCGGTTCATCATCAGGCTTTGATGTGGGTTCCGTATCCGGCTTTGTCGTAGGTTCTGTTGCAGGTTTAGTTGTAGGCTCAGAATATCCCGGCTCTGTCGGATATGTAACATCCTTTGATTCTTTTGTAAAATAGTATGTTGCAGATGTTGTGTTCTTACCGTCGGTAGCCGTTAGTTCAACAGTATATTCGGTTCCGACAGCGTCTCCTGCGCCGATTGAGAACGTAGTATCAGATGTATATGATACAGGTGAAGCGCCGTTAATGCTGTAAGTACCGTTTGTTGCGTTGCTAAGTCCAACCGTGATTTCAACCGACTCAGCCGCAAAGTTCTCTCTTGGAGCCTCAATCGTATTTCTCGGCACTGATGTTGTATTATATATTACTGCAATACCGTCCGAGTTTTCGATTGAGCCTTTAATTGTTCCTCCCGTAACGGTAAATGTATTACCTGTTACCTGATCCGTGTACGTACCGTCCTTCATTTTTCCCTGAAGATTAACGCTTACATCGCAGGGTCCTTTTGAGCTTACCAAAACAACGCCGCTGTTGCCTCTTACATTGTAGAACAGCGAATCTCCTAAGCTTCCAAGGCTTTCACTCTGTCCTATAAAATGATTTCTGAATCTGTTAACCTCAGCAACGCAGGGATCCATCCATGTGAGGGTTCCTACCTCGCCCATTTGTGTCTGTCTTATTTCTTCAGCCATCTGGTTGGGGTCTTTTCTTGCGTCATATCCGTTTTGGTCGCCGTTAAGTCTTTCATAGGAATAGTAGGGTCTTGCAAAATAAAGTCCCGTAGAATCCTTTCTTGAAGCAACTATCGCCCACGCCTTGTTGATTGTTGAGTCGTTGCAGTCGTAAGAAGAACCGCCGCCCATATATGTATCGTGAGATTCTGCCCAAAGAACAACCTTATCTCCCTGTCCGTGAGCATAGCCGCAGTAGCCCGAATTTGACGCACCGCCGATATTGCCGTATTTCAGTGAGTTTCTTATGTTATCGCCCGTTGAATTATCGGTAACAGACATCTTGCTAAGATAATAATTTTCTGCCGCGGTGCTGTCGATTCTGTTCAGCACTTCTCCGTAATAGTAAGGTGTTATACCCTTTGTGCTCTGAGCATAGCTTGTGGCACCGTCAAGCACTACATCCCAGAAATCACTTGCAAAGGCAGGGTCATCCGCAGGAGTTTCAATGTGTTTTGCGGCGTCAAATCTAAATCCATCTGCACCGCAGTCAATACATTCCTTAAGGAGATCTAAAATCATCTGCTGAACCTTAGAGTCGCCCGTATTGAGATCAGGCATACCCATATTGCCCTGTGTGACATCAAAACGACCGTCGCTTGAATGTACCCAGCTTGTACTGATATGCCAATAAGACGGGTCTGTCAGCATATCGGGATTCCAAAACTGTCCTACCTGAGGCGAAATATCGCTCATAACTTCTTCGACAGAGCCGATTTTCCAACCCTCAATATTGCCCATATGATTTGCCACTATATCTACAATAACTTTTATTCCGTATTTCTCGGCTTCCTCGCACATCGACTTAAATTCTGCCTTTGTGCCGTACCAGCTGTAACCGTTGTCACAAATGCTCTCTGTTACCGGCTGATAACTCTTCCACCAGTTTCCGTCTGCTCCGCCTGTTCCGTCAGGAATACCAACATTTCCGTAAGCAACACCTTCCCAGTAGTAATCCTTGGGCTGTGTTACAGGAGAAGTCTGCACGGAAGTGTATCCGGCAGCCGCAATCTGCGGAAGATATTTTTTAATATTGTTGTATGACCAATTCCAGCAATGCAGAATAACACCCTCTTGAACATTATCCGCAAGCTCAAAGTCAACAGTTGATGACGCTGCAACCTCATCACTGTTTGTAACCGCCGCAGAATATCCTGCGACAGATGAAAGTGCCAGCACGGCTGCTAAGGCTGTGCTGATGATTTTTTTACTCCATCTCATTTAATTTCACCAACTTCTAAAAATTCGACAAGCATTTATCTTGTCATACAATGAACATTATATTATAATGTAATTAATAATTCTTGTACAAAAGCATTTTAAACTGATACTATTCTATTTTATCAGAGGAAAAATAAGATGGTAAAGATAGATGATAACAATAACAAAACAATAGAATACAAAGAATCCGATTTGCCGTTTAGATATTATCGTTTTGACTATTCAGACGGTTTTTCAGGATTTCAGCTTCATTGGCATGAGGAAATTGAAATTCATCATATAATAAGCGGCAGGGGTATATTTTTTATTGACGACAAAGACTACAAGGTGGAAGAAGGAGATATAATTTTTATTGCTCCAAGGATAATTCACAGCGGAAAGTCGAGTGACAACAGCCTTGTCGACGTTTGCTACCTTGTTGACAACGACTACCTTATGTCGCGCAACAACGAATATAACACAGATAAATTTTTCTCGAAGCTAAGCAACGCAAAACTTTTTTCCCCTGTTATACACAGCGGCGACAGAGGATATGAGAGCCTTAAAACGCCGCTTGCAAAAACAGACAGCTGTATTTTAAACAGAGGTGTTGTATATCAACTTGAGATAAAGCGGCACCTGTTTGACTTTTTTATTGAGCTGTACAAAAATCAATACATATCTCTTTCTGAATCATCTGCACTCAACCCCGAAAACAAGCTTCTTATAAAAAAGTCGATAAGTTATATCCAAAGAAACGCTTCGCACAAGCTTTGTATAGACGAAATCGCATCTTATGTCGGACTTAGCTCCAGCTATTTTATGAAACTTTTTAAAGAAAGCACTAATATGACCTGTGTTGAATACATAAAGCTTTTGCGTCTTAATAATGCCGCAAATATGCTGAAAGATACAGACGAGAGTATTTTAGAAGTTGCGCACGGCTGTGGTTATTTTAACCTTTCGCTATTTAACCGTGAATTTAAAAAGTGCTTTTTAATGACTCCGAGCTTATACAGAAAAAAATATAAAGCATCTCAGGTAAACTACATAACTTTTTAACGCGCAAACACCCCCCTGTGCGGCCGCACAGGGGGGTGTAAATTTTTAGCCTTTATAGTCAGACCACGAACCGTTCTGATATATTTTGTTATATCCCTCGATTTTAATGTCCGATGTCTGATTTCCGTTTCCGCCGTTTCCGTTACTGAAAATAATCATCGTTGCATCTGACGGAACCTCTATACGGTAAACTTCGTCACCAACATTTTCAGTTTTAACACCGGGCCAAGTAAGCATTGCGGTGTTTGAGTCGCTCCAGTAATAAGCCATAACATTATCCCAGTTACTTGTATTTTTATAGTACAAATAATTGCCCGTGGGCTGTGTATCCGGCTGTGTTGTCGGCTGCTCGTAATCCTGGCTGCCCGTATATTCACCGCAGTAAGCCGATGAACCGCTTACTCCCACAAGGTAGAACTGTATCGCCGTCGCGTCTTTAATGTTTATAACTCCGTTTTTATCCGTATCTGCCGCAACAGCATTATCGCCGCTTAATGCATTATTACCTGTTAAATGCATCTGAATTGCAGTTGAGTCGCTGATTGTTATTTCTCCGTTCAGGTTAACATCGCCTATGAGTATTCTGCCCTGTGGAGCTGTTGTGGACGGTACGGTTGTCGGCTCAACCGTTGTAGAAATCTCTGTGTACTCTATCCAGCTATACCCCGCTTTCATAATCATAGTTCTTCCTAAAAGAGGCATGCCGTCAGCTCCGTCTCCGGGATATCTGTTATTCGTAGCTCCCTCGTTCTCTGTAAATATAACATATCCATTTGAGAGATTTTCGGGCACTTCAATAACGTAGTAGCCCGTACTTGAATCTTTTGTCATTTTTATACCGGGCCAAGCAGCATTTTGCTGTGATGCATCCACATAAATATACGCATAAACATCAGACCAGTTGTAGGAGGAGTTATCAAAATACACCTTCTGCACCGCACTCGGATCAACCTTTGTGTAAGTATAGGTTTCAACATCGGATGTTTCGCTGCCGTTTGTAGCCTTTACGCTTATAGTTGTCTTTGTGCCGTATGCAAGTCCGCCGCCAATTGTAACAGTCTGTCCGTTTGAAAAGTTTTTGTACACGCCGCCGTTAATTGAATACTGGCCGCCTGTTGCGTTTTCATAACTGAGTGTAACAGTCAGAGTATCAGTATAGGTTTTTGAGCCCGGATTTGCCGAAGCCGACGGACCGGCAGGCTTTGCATTATAAACGACAGCAACGCCTGTATCGCCTATCTGACCGCTGATTCTTCCGTTTGAAACGGTGAATGTATTGCCCGTTACCTGATCAACATATGTACCAGACGCCATCTTGTGAGCAGTAACGTTTACCGAAGTCGATGATCCGCCGCAGTTAACAAGAACAACGCCCTGAGTTCCTCTTTCGTTATAAGCTATTGAGCCCTCACTTGAGAGATATTCGCTTTCTCCGACAAAATAATTCTTAAATTGGTTTACTGCCTTAACCTCCTTGTCGCCCCAAGCCGTAACGCTTGCAGTTCCTATGAGATCGGAAGAACTGCGTGGGCGAGCAAGATACAAACTGCATGAATTTGCCCTTGAGCCAACCATAGCCCATGTCTTTTTAAGAGTTGTGTCGCTCTGCCCGCTTGACTTACCGTCAGCGTATGTATCGTGGGACTCATTCCAGAGGACAGCCTTGTTTGCTGCAGGACTTGAGCCGTCGTCTAAATTATAGTCGCTTCTCTTTGCGCCGTTTGCGTTTCCGCTGTTTACGGAATTACGGATAGAGTTTGATACAGAGCTTGTCGTAACACTCATTACCGATGTGTAATACGAAAGCACTTTAGATGCGTTGCCTGTATCGTTGTCACCTGTGACCTTATCTAAAATCTCCCCGTAATAATAGGGAGTAATTCCTCTTGTGCTCTGTGCATAGCTTGTTGCGGCACCGAGTACATTGGGCCAGAACTGGCTGGAAAATCCATCATCCACAGGTGTTTCAATATGCTTGGCACCGTCAAAACGGAAGCCGTCCGCTCCTGCGTCTATTGCTTCTTTAAGGAAAGAAATAGCGTAATTCTGAATTTTTGCATTTGAAGTATTAAGGTCGGGAAGGCCGCCCATACAATACTGAGTAATATCATGGCGTGTTGCATACCAGCTGTTTATTGAAACATCATGCCAGCATGATCTGTCATCTCTAATATCGCTCGGGATTGTATCGGAAATAGTATTGTTTCCCTTGTTTGCAAGATGATTTAAAACGGCATCTACAATTACCTTAATACCGTACTTATGCGCCTCATCACACATAGCCTCAAATTCAGCTTTTGTACCGCAGGCATTCTGCCCGTTTGTTTCAATGCTGAAATTTGACGGCTGATAGTATACCCACCAACTTCCCGACATCTGTCTGTTTTGCGTGGTCTCTTTAATAGTCTGGATAGGTGATGTCTGAATAGCGCTGAAACCCTGTTCCGCTATTTTTGCCATATTGTTTTTAATTCCGTTGTAGCTCCAGTTCCAACACTGAAGGATCTGACCGTCCTGTACATCATCTGCAAGTCCGTAGTCAGCGCTTGTTGCTTCAGAGGTTGCTGCCGCACTAATCTCTGAAACATCACTTGTTCTCGCCTCTGCCGCAAATCCTGCGGACGCAAGGCAAGAAAGCATTATGCTCAACGCAAGCACAACGCTCATCACTTTGTTTTTCAATAGTATCACTCCAAAATAAAATTACCGCAGAGCATATAATTCTGCTCCAAAAAGACAAACTGCATATTTTGTCTTTACACCTGTAATCATAACAAAATAAGTTTATTTACGCAACGCACTATATGCACAATATTACGGCTTTATTTTTAGTGATTTTGCCTACTGTTAAACCGAAAACCTGCAAAAACAGAATATGTTTAAGCAATTAATACAAATACTTTGTAATATTATTACATTTTTATTGCTTGTGATATATTGTTAAATTCGCATATTTTTGCAACCCAAAATAATTATTGAGCAATTCCCTTTAACAGTTTTATTTCTTTTGCATATCCATCAATATCATTCGGAGTTTCAAGCAGCATCGGGAGTTTGTTAATGTATTCATAGTTAATAATTTTCTCAAAAGCTCTAAGTCCGATTGCCCCCTCACCTATTTTTTGATGTCTGTCTTTGTGACAACCGAGGTAATTCATACTATCGTTAAGATGAACGGCTTTTAACCTGTCAAGTCCTATCATTCTGTCGAACTCTTCAAGCACTTCATCAAAATGGTTTACTATATCGTATCCTGCGTCAAAAACATGGCAGGTATCAAGGCACACTCCGATTTTTTCATTATATTTAACACGGCTGATTATCTCTGCAAGCTCCTCAAACCTGCCTCCGACTTCCGTTCCCTTTCCTGCCATTGTTTCAAGCAGTACGGTTGTATTCATTTGCGCAAACATTGCATTGTTCAAGGCGTCAGTAATCTGCTTTATACCTATTTCGACACCCTGGCCGGTATGACTTCCGGGATGAAAATTATATAAATTCCCCGGTAGATACTCCATTCTCTCTAAATCATCCGTAAGAGTATTAAAAGCAAACTCCCTGGTTTCGGCCTTTGATGAACAAAGGTTCATTGTGTACGGAGCGTGAGCAAGAATTTGAGAAAATCCGTTTGTTCTCATTAACTCTCTTAAAGCGTTTGCATCGGCCCTATCAATTTTGCGTGCCGCACCGCCTCTGGGATTGCGTGTAAAAAACTGAAATGTATTTGCACCGATTTCAAGAGCCTGCTTTCCTATTGCCTCAAATCCGTTTGAAATTGAAAGATGGCAGCCTATATTTATCATAATTTTTCTCCTTTTAATACTGTTTTAAAACTGTAAATGTTTTTATAAAATAAAAACAGGTATCAAAAATGATACCTGTTTTATGGTCGGGATGACAAGACTTGAACTTGCGACTCCACGCCCCCCAGACGTGTGCGCTACCAAACTGCGCTACATCCCGATGCAAC
>CALYBP010000037.1 GCA_944415425.1 uncultured Ruminococcus sp.
CCTTTCACTCGGGCAGAGAATGAGGGCGGATATTGCGGCGTCGCTTCTGCACAGTCCCAAGGTTTTGTTTCTTGATGAACCGACAATAGGACTTGATGTTGTTGTAAAGGATAACATACGAAACGCGATTGATTACATAAACAAACAGGAAAAAACAACTGTCATACTAACAACACATGACCTTGCGGATATCGAGATGCTTTCAAAGAGGATAGTGATGATTGATAAGGGCAAAAATGTGTTTGACGGATCAATTTCCGAACTGAAAAGCAAATACGGTCAGATCAGAGAGATGTGTTTTGATACCGATACAAATGATGTTGACAAAGCGCTTGCGTACAGAGAGCATTTTGGATTTTCTGATGAAGACATAAGTGTTGAAACAGAGGGGAATGCGGTTAAAGTACGTTTTAACAGCTCCGTTGTTCCCGTTTCCGATATGCTTGACTATACGCTCGGCAAAATTAATATCTGCGATATAAGCGTAAAGGACGCCGACATAGAAGAAATTATACGCAGGCTGTACAAGCAGGGGGTGTGATATGAAAAAGAAGCTTCGTATTTATTTGCCGTTCGTGAATGCGGGTATGCAGGAAACCACAACTTATCGGGCGAACTGGATATTTTTTATGATAGGTAATGTGCTTGCCTGCTTTGTTTCATATTTTATTTGGAAAGCGGTTTTTCTATCAGGCGACAGCAATTCCATGAACGGTTTTACGATGCCGCAAATGGTCGTTTACATATTTCTGATGTTTTTGACAAGCACGCTTATAAGCAGCGGAGGCACATATGATATAGGCGAAGAAATACGCGACGGCTCAATTTCTATGCGTATTATCAAGCCGATAAGCTACAATTCGACATTTCTTTTTCAGGAACTCGGAAACAAATTTATGACAATATGTATTCTTATTGTTCCTATGGTAATAGGTGTTGAAATTGTGAGAACCGTTCTGACAGGCAGCGTTCAGTTTAATATTTTCGGTTTTTTACTCTACATACTCAGCTGCGTTTTCGCTTATCTCATAAATTTTTTCTTTAACATATGCTTCGGCTTTGTTGCGTTCATTATCAAGTACCTGTGGGGTGCAAATATGATGAAAAACTGCATTGTAGGTTTTTTGTCGGGTGCTACGATTCCGCTTGCTTTTTTGCCTGACATGCTGGAAAAGATTTTCCTGCTTTTGCCGTTTGCGTCGCTTAACTATACTCCCGTTATGATTTATATGGGAATGTACAGCGGTGTTATACTGCTTTATTATCTGGGTTTGCAGATGTTTTGGGTGCTGTTTTTCTGGGGACTTTCAAAGCTGCTTTGGAGGGTTTCTCTCAAGCATTTGTCGGTACAGGGGGGATAGGAATGAAACAGATAAAAAGAATGCTGCGTATGCACAGAATTTTTGTTGCACAGGAATTCAAGAGGATGATGGAGTACAAGGGCGACTTTGTCGTGGGTATCATAGGATTTTTGCTCGGACAGTTTTTCAATATGCTTTTTCTCTGGATAATTTTCAGCCAAATTCCAAGTCTTATGGGATGGTCTCTTGAGCAGGTAGTGTTTATTTACGGATTTTCGCTTATTCCCAAGGGACTTGATCACCTGTTGTTTGATAATCTATGGGCGATAGGTCACTTTACTGTGCGAAAGGGTGATTTTGATAAGTATCTGACAAGACCGATAAACACGCTTTTCCATGTAATGGTTGAAAAGCTGCAAATTGACGCACTCGGTGAGCTGATTATGGGAGTTGCACTGATTTGCATAACTTTGCCGTCGCTGTCGATTGAGTGGAGTTTCATCAAAATTTTGCTTGCAATACTGGTTATCCCTTTTTCAACGCTGATTTATACGGGTATAAAGATTGCAACAGCAGCAATAGCATTCTGGACGAAACGCAGCGGCAATATAACCTATATGTTTTATATGGTAAACGACTTTGCAAAGTACCCCGTTACAATTTACAATAATGTTGTAAGGAGTATCATCACATATATCATACCGTTTGCGTTTACGGCGTTTTATCCCGCAAATTATATTCTCACAGGCGAAAATCCGCTGTTTAATATCGGACTTTCCGTTGTGATTTCTCTTATCCTTATGACGATAGGCGTACTGATATGGAACAGGGGTATCAAAGCATATGAAAGTGCAGGGTCGTAAAACACATAATCACAGGGTGATAAAACCATAAAATCGTAGAAAAAGGTTGACAAGTTAACATTTTATGCTATAATAAAACTGTTGCTTTGTGCGACAAATCCTTGCGGCAGAAGCCGCCATAATGTCCAGAAGGAGGTGCAATATAATGGCAGTTACAGCTAATTACGAAACCGTAATGATTATTTCAATGAAAAAGGGCGAAGAAGGCATTCAGGCTATTGTTGAAAAGTTCAAGGCTCTCATTGAAAAGCATGCCACTTTGAAAAATGTTGACGAATGGGGCAAGAGAAAGCTTGCTTACCTCATCAACAAAGAGAGCGAAGGCTACTATGTTCTCTTCGATTTTGAAAGCACAGCCGAGTTTCCTGCGGAGCTTGACCGTATCTACAAAATCACAGACGGCGTAATGCGTTCACTCATCATCAAAAAAGAAGACGAATAATGACAGTGTAGGGTTTATCCCGAATTACGAAAGGAACTAAGATGTTAAACAGAGTTATTTTAATGGGCAGACTTGTTTCTGACCCTGAGTTAAAAACAACAGGAACGGGAATCAGCGTTACAAGCTTTAGAATAGCCGTTGAGCGCAGCTATGTTAAGCAGGGCGAAGAACGCAAGGCTGATTTTATTGATGTTGTATGCTGGAGAAACACGGCAGAGTTTGTGTGCCGTTATTTCAGCAAAGGCTCGCTTATTGCCGTTGAGGGTCAGCTTCAAAGCAGAACCTATCAGGCAAAGGACGGCTCAACCCGTTATGTTGTTGAAGTTGTTGCTGATAATGTTTCGTTTACCGGCGAGCGCCGTGACAATTCAGGATCTTCGTTTAATCAGTCTTATGGTTCTAACCAGAACTACGGAGCAACTCAGCCGTATCAGCAGGAAGCCCCCGCTCAGGCTTCTTATCAAAGCGGCGCAAATTCTGATTTTCAGGATATGCCCCTTGATGACGACTTACCGTTTTAATTACAACTTTAGTTTAAATAATTCTCATTGAAAGGAGAAAAAATCATGGCAGACAGACCAATGAACCGTGGCAGAAAGGCTCGCAAGAAAGTTTGCGGTTTCTGCGTGGATAAGGTTGAACATATTGATTATAAAGATATTTCACGCCTTCGCCGTTATATGTCAGAGAGAGGAAAGATTCTTCCCCGCCGTGTAACAGGCACATGTGCAAGACACCAGCGTGAGCTTACTGTTGCAATCAAGCGTGCACGTCACCTTGCTTTGCTTCCTTACACAGCTGACTAATGCATATAAAATTACAGCCGCTCCGTTTCATAGGAGCGGCTTTTTTATTATATAGGAATTGCTCCAAAATTGTCGGGCGGTAAGGCTTGATAATATCAATTTTTCTGCACGAACTGCGTGCCGAGGCACTCGACTTTTATTGTAAAACACGCAAAACAGCCGCATATCAAATCCGATATGCGGCTGAAATTTTTATAAGTTACTGGTTGTTTGTAAAATTACTTGACTTCTTTAATCCAACCCTCGGGAGCTTCGATTTTGCCCATCTGAATACCGGTAAGAGTATCATAAAGCTTTTTGATAACGGGTCCCATCTCCGTAGTACCGTTAGCAAAGCAAATTTCCTTTCCGTGGTCATTAATTTTACCGACAGGTGAAATAACAGCCGCTGTGCCGCAAAGACCGCATTCAACAAAGTCCTTGACTTCGCTGAAGTAAACTTCTCTTTCTTCAACCTCAAGACCGAGATAATGCTCTGCAACATACATAAGCGAGCGGCGTGTAATAGAGGGCAGAATACTGTTTGATTTAGGAGTAACTACCTTGTTGTCCTTTGTAATAAACAGGAAGTTTGCTCCGCCTGTTTCTTCAACCTTTGTGCGTGTAGCGGGGTCAAGATACATATTTTCGTCAAAACCCTCAGCATGAGCAGTAACGATAGCGTGAAGGCTCATTGCGTAGTTTAATCCTGCCTTGATGTGGCCTGTTCCGTGAGGAGCGGCTCTGTCAAAATCAGATACCTTGATAGTAATCGGCTTTACACCGCCCTTAAAGTAAGGACCAACAGGCGTTGTAAATACCCTGAACTGATATTCATTTGACGGTTTTACACCGATAACGGCATCAGAACCGAACATATAAGGACGAATATAGAGAGTAGCGCCTGTTCCGTAAGGAGGAACAAAATCGGAATTTGCCTTAACAACCTTGCAAACCGCCTCAACAAACTTTTCCTTAGGAAATACCGGCATCTCAAGACGCTTGCAGCTGTCTTCCATTCTCTGAGCGTTAAGGTCAGGTCTGAACACAACGATTCTGCCGTCGCAGGTTGTGTAGGCTTTCATACCCTCAAAGCAAGTCTGGGCGTACTGCAAAACACCTGCACATTCACTGATTGTCACGGTAGTGTCTGTGGTCAATATACCGTCGTCCCACTTACCGTCCTTGAAGTTTGATACAAATCTTTCGCCTGTCGGAATATATCCGAAACCGAGATTCGACCAGTCAATGTTTTGCTTTTCCATTTACATTACTTCCTTTCGAAACATATACAAAACCTCTTTAAAGGTATACATACATTTTATCACTTTTAAAGATAATTTGTCAATGTTAAGGAAGCATATTTCCTGCCGCAAGGTAAATTTTATACCATTCCTCACGTGTCAGCGCTATATCTGTTCCCTTGCAAATTTCGTCAAGTCTTGATTTATTCATAGTACCCGAAATCATTTGGATATTTGCAGGGTGCCTTAAAATCCACGCCGTTGCAACTGCGGTATTGCTTACAGAATATTTTTCTGCAATAGAATTAATTACTTCGTTAAGCTTAGGGAATTTATCGTTATTTAAAAATACACCCTCAAAAAATCCGTATTGGAACGGTGACCACGCCTGAATTGTAATGTCATTGAGTCTGCAATAATTTAAAATTCCTCCGTCACGGTCAAGCGAACCTTCTGTTGTCATATTAACCTCAAGCCCGTTTCGTATCATTTGTGAGTTTGTAACGCTGAGCTGAAGCTGATTCGCCTGTATATCCTGAGTTACGCATTTTTTAAGCAGATCTATCTGTCCGCTGTTCATATTTGATACTCCGAAATACCTCACCTTGCCGTTTGAATGCAGCTCGTCAAAAGCCTTTGCTACCTCTTCGGGTTCAACAAGCGCGTCGGGACGGTGGAGCAGGAGCATATCAAGATATTCTGTTTGCAGTCTGTTGAGTATCCCGTCAACGCTGTTTATAATATGCTCATATGAAAAGTCATACATAACCCCGGGAACAATACCGCATTTAGATTCGATAAACAAATCTTCTCTTTTAACGCCTGAGCTTTTTAACGCCTGAGAAAACAGTCTTTCACATTCGCCGTCACCGTAAATATCGGCGTGATCAAAGAAGTTAAGACCACGGCTGACAGCGTGATTTATAAACTCTGCGGCACCTTTTTCGTCGAGGGAGTTTAACCTCATACAGCCGATTGAAATTGCAGGAACACTTATGTTTGTTTTGCCGAGAATAATTGTTTTCATATTATTACCTCTTTTTGACATAATAGTTATTATAGTAATTGTAACAGGTATGTAGTCAGATTACAATTTTAATTCATTAAATTATAAAAAAAGTCCAACATAAAATCAATAAGTTGACATTTATGCGGTGAGTATTATAATGATTAAAGCAGAGAAGTTTAAAGGAGCAAAGGTGTATGGCTGAGGTTATAAAGATTGTACTGACGGGCGGACCCTGTGCGGGGAAAACAACTGCACTTGCTTATGCGGCAGAAAAGCTTAGAGAAAAGCGGATAAATACATTAACTGTCGATGAGTGTGCGACAAAGCTCATTTTAAGCGGAAAAACGCCTCAGAATATGGGAATATATGACTTTCATAAGTTGTTGTTTGAAATGCAGTTAAAGGAAGAAAGAGAGAAAACTCAGATTGCGGCGAATATGGACTGCGACAGGGTGGTAATCCTCTTTGACAGGGGGCTGCTTGACAGCATGGCTTATGCAGGACAAGCAAATTTTGACAGATATTCTGCGTTATGCGGTGAAAATGAGGATGTAATACGAAACTCATACGACGCAGTTTTTCACCTTGTGACAGCCGCGGACGGAGCAGAGAACTTTTACAGTAACAAAAGTAACAATGCCCGAAGTGAAAGCGTGGAGCAGGCAAGAATCCTCGATGAAGAGATCCTTTCCGCTTGGGTGGGTACGCCTCACCTTCGCGTAATTGACAACTCCGCTTCGTTTGACAAAAAGCTTGAAAGACTTACTACCGAGATATTAGCGTTTCTCGGAATACCGAGTCATTTTGAAATTGAAAGAAAATTTCTCATTAAGTATCCCGATTTACAGCTTTTGGAAAAAAGAAAAACCTGTCGGAAAATCCCGATTACCCAGGCGTATCTCAACACCCCCGATGAGGGAAATTTCAGAATAAGAAAACGGGGCGAGGGGGAGAATGCTGTTTATATTAAGACGGTCAAAATAAAAATCAGCGATATTAAACGCATTGAAACCGAAAACTATATTTCCAAAGAAGAATATAACAACTATATGAGCAAAAAGGAATTTATATCGGGAGTTATATCAAAGGACAGGTACTGCATTGTTTACAACAGCGAATATTTTGAGCTTGATATATATCCGTTTTGGAGTGACAGGGCAACGCTTGAGATTGAGCTTTTAGACGAAAATCAACCGTATATATTGCCCGACTTTATCAGCGTAATACGAGAGGTCACATTTGAAAAAGAATACCGCAATTTTGCACTTGCACAAAATTACGGTAAACATTAAAAATTATTTTACAGAGTTTTTATTGATTTTAAAGCCGTCGTATTTTCCGATGTCGCACAGCTTAATATCGTGACATCCAAGCCTTGTGCTTAACGGAGCAAGTTCCATATAATCGCCGTACAGAAATGTTAGATACTCGTGATATTTTTCAGGGACGGGTAGCTTGTAGCCCTCAAAATCCACATAAATTACATTATCAAGATACTCAATGGGAAAACTGCCGTTGTAGATGTTTCTGCCCATACCGTCGTAAAGGTATTTTGCATTCTTTTTTCTTTTAAAGAAACTTATAGTCTTATTGTCGAGCCAAAGACTGAACCTCAGCGGGAATACGGTTTTGCAAAAATCGGTTATAACGGACTGAAATTTGCTGTCGTTTTGAGCTTTTCTGTTGTTCCACTTGTTAAACACAAGCGCACGTGTAAACAGCGTCATTGCAAGATGAAGCTTTTGACCGAGCTTTGAATTAGCCGTTTTATCATGACAGAAAATATCAAAAGCAAGACCGTTGTGCATACCCTTGTGTTCCTTTGCAAATCCCGTGGCAAAGACGGTTCCGTTAAGGCGGAATTTTGCAAATTCATAAAAGCAGTTTTTGTCTGTTTTAAATGTCTGAAATGTCATAGTTTCAGGCATTTCTTTTTGAGCAATTTCGCAGAATCTGTCGTAATCCTCGCGAAGCATCATAATATCCGCATCGTCATCCCACGGAATAAACCCCTTGTGCCTTATTGCGCCGAGGAGTGTTCCTCCTCCGAGGAAATATTTAATATTATGTTTTTGGCAAATCCTGTCAACCTCAAGAAGATAGGCGAGCAAAATCTGCTGAATCGAGGATAATCTGCCGTCGTGATTGTGAGGCAGGCTCATGGCGGTGTTATCCTGCATTTTGCTCATTACACATAGCTCAAGTGCCGTTTCAAGCGTGATAACAGGTTCACAGCCATGCTCGCATATTTTGTTTGCATTAATTGCACAGCCGTCAAAATCACCGCATTCGCTCAGTGATATATCAGCCATATCTCCGTAAACATCGTGCAAAATCGCACTTACCATACCTGTTGACACAGTAGAGTCAATGCCTGCGACATTATAAACTCCGTTTTCAAGCAATGTAAGAGAGTAAACTATCGCCCTGAAAACATCGCTGATATAAACGAAAGAATATTTCTTAAAAGAATTAACAAGACTGCATTTTTTGCCGTTTGCAACACATTCAAGCGTGTTGTCAAGCATAGTGCTGAGCTTTGTGCCTGCGCCCAGTACAATACCCGTTCTGAGAAAGGTAAGGTCAAAGTCCTTGCCCTTGTTAAGACAGCTCCAAAGGCCTTCGGTTGTTCTCATAAGCTGAGCACAAAAGCTTTTTTCAGAGGTCAAATCAATTTTTGCGTACTCGTTTTCGGAGTAAACCCTGTGACTTTCTGCGTTTCCGTAAATTCTGCTGTCCGTAAGCACAACGGTTTTTGCACCGCATTTTTCAGATACTTTTGACAACGCTTTTACCTCATTTATCTGAGATGAAAAGAAATTTGCACGCTCATCAATATGCTCACAGCAAAAACCCGTATGAACGACATAGTCGACTTTGTTTAGTTCCGCCAAAGAATTAAGCAAGACAAAATCAAAGTCATCACGCACAAGCAGTTCCTTGTTAAAATCTGAAATCGCATCGTTTGATTCACCGCAGAAAATAACCCTTGTATTAAGTCCTTTTGTTTCATTAAGATACAAAAGGGCATAGCAAAGACAGCGTGCAAGCTCACGCCCGCAGATTAAAAACGATTTGTTTCTTATTTTTTCAATTATATTTTTTTCAATACTCGGCATAGCCGCCCAGTCAGCTTGAAATTCGTTTAATATCTCTTTGATTTGCATCGTAATTTCCTTTGCGTATTTAAGAATTTAATTGCAGGCTCATAATTTTGACGCTGCGTTTAATTCCCTGTGTCAGGTCAACTTCGGCTTTCCATCCGAGTTTATTCAGCCTTGTGGGGTCTAAAATCTCAGGAGTCTGCGACATAGGGGAGGGAACAGGCTCTTTTTCGTCATCGGGGTTTGCAAAGCTGAGTTTTAACTTCAGCTCGGGAAATGCGTTTACAGCCGCCTTTGCAAAGTCCCTTATCGTTACATCGCTTTTTGGATTTGCGATATTGTAAGCTGTTTCGCTTTCACCGTCAAGCAAAATTTTAAGCAAAGCTGCGGCTGTATCGGTTACATAGCAGAAGCTTCTCAGAGCCGCTCCGTTGCTTTTCAGCAAAATATTTTCTTTTTTTACTACATTGGAAATAAACTGAGCCCATACTCTGTCGTCATCAAGGCTTGCCGCACCGTAAATATAGGCGGGTCTTGCTATCTTTACATTCATATTGTACTGCCTTGCATAGCAGCAGCCCAGCGTTTCGGCGGCACGCTTGCCCTGAGCATAGCAGTTTTTGTAGTTATCTATATCAATATATCCCAAATCATCTTCCGCAATCGAGCTTTTGCCGTTGTACACCGAGCCGTAAACCTTTAGTGATGACACTATAAGCGTACTTTCACATTTGCTTTTCTTAGCATATTCAAGTGCGTTTAAAGTACCTGTCAAATTGGCGTCAATCGTTCCCACAGGGTCATTTTCAAAATAATAAGCGCTTGCCTGACTTGCGGCGTGAATAACAAAATCAGCTCTGTCAAAGTCGAACGGGTCGCATACATCCTGAACAATCAGCTCTAAATCATCACGGTTTAACAGCTCGCCGAACTTTTTTTCAGCCTTTTTACGGTTTCTTACAAGTGTTTTGACCTTTATGTTGCTTTTAAAGACATCGTTTCTTATCAGCAGTGCACACACAATATAAAAAGCAATAAAGCCGTTGCCTCCCGTGATGAGCACGGTTTTATCGCAAAGGCACGGCCAGTTAATATTGCTGTCTGTAATTGTTTTAATATCTTCAAAAACATAGGGATGCAAATGGCTTTTTACTTTATAATCCATACTTTAGCTCCTCTTTTGCAAAGTTTTTAAAGCTTCGGTAATAATATCTTGAACGCAGAAATTTAAGATCCTCGGGAGTTGTCACCTTTATGTTGTCACGCTCGCCTTTAAATATATGCACCTCTTGACCAAGCTCGATTAAAAGCTCACTTGACGAAATAGGATTTTTTATGCCGAGACGCTCAGCTTCGTTGTGAGCGTCCATAATTCTTTTCATCGTAAAGCCCTGCGGTGCCTGCGTAATGTACATTTGCTTGCGGGGCAGACTCTTGCGGCAGGTCATACCGTCTTCGCTTTGCAAAACCGAATCAATACTCGGCGTTACGGGAACGGCAGTTCCGTATTCAGATACAGTTTCTATACAGTCCGAAATAAGCTGATTTGAAATCAGCGGGCGCACGCCGTCGCAAATAAGCACAATGTCATCCGGGGAAGAGAACTTTTGGGTCTCAACCAGTCCGTTATGGATGCTTTCATGTCCCGTATTTCCGCCGGGAACAATCGAGGTAACCTTTTGTACCTTGTACTTTGCAATCAAATCCCATGTATATTCTATTTTATCGGGCAGACAGGAGATGACAATATCGTCAACATCTGGGTGCGAAGAAAAGTTTTCAAGCGTTCTTATAATAATCGGCTTGCCGTCAACATTGATAAACTGTTTTGGAATATCAAGCGACTTCATTCTCGCGCCTACACCGCCTGCAAAAATAACAACATGTACCATAGCTTCACCGTTGGGTTATTTTTTCTTTTTCGATTCCTCGTAAATTTTTAATGTTTCTTCCGTAGGTCCATCATAAATTATAGTACCTTTTTTAAGAAAGATTGAGCGGGGACAAATCTCTTTTACTGAATTTGCGCTGTGGCTTACATAAAGAACCGTAGTGCCGGCTGTAATAATTTCTTTGATTTTGTTTTTGCACTTCTTTTTAAAAGTAGCGTCGCCGACAGCGAGCGCTTCATCGACTACCAGCACATCGGGCTCAATGTTTACATTGATTGCAAAACCCAGACGCATTTTCATACCGCTTGAGTAAGTTCTTACAGGCTGGTCAATGTAGTCGCCGAGTTCGGCAAATTCAATAATGTTTTCTTCAATTTGTTTGATGTATTCATCTTCAAGTCCGAGTATATAACCCTTTAGGTATATATTTTCCCGTCCCGTCATTTCCATAGAAAATCCCGCCGTAAGCTCGAGCAAAGCGGCAACCTTGCCGTTTACGATAATTTCGCCCTCATCGGGAAACGCAACGCCTGTAATCATTTTAAGCAAAGTCGACTTGCCCGCTCCGTTATCGCCGACAATGCCGACAGATTCGCCCTTGTAAATTTCAAAAGAAACGTTGTTCAGAGCTTTGTTTGTTTTTGGATTTTTAGGTTTTATAAACAGCGCTTTAAAGCGTGCCTGGTCGTTTTTGTAGAGAATGTAGGTTTTGCTTACATTCTTAAAGGTAATAATCGGTTCAGCCATAAAATTACCTCCTTATCAAAGTACATCAGGAAGCTTTTTCCTGAGCCTGTTGTAATTGAATATTCCAAGTACAAACACAACCGCAAATTCGGCAACAAATATTGCAAGTTCCGTGCCGTAATCAAAGAAAGGTCTTTCATAAAGGAAGCAGTTGCGGTATCCGTTTACAAAAAAGTTAATGGGATTTAAAAGCATAATAAAATTAAGAACAGGCTGTTCAAAGCCGTATGAGTCATACATAATACCCGACAGCCAGAAAATACCCGACATAATGGATACAATAAGGCTTTCAAAATCCTTGCTGAACGCAGACATCGGCGCAGTTGACCAAGACAAAGCGAGGAAGAAGATAAACATCAGCGGACAATACAAGAAAAATTGCAGGTTATACCAGCTCGGACCTACTGCAATGGCAACATAAATGTACATAATCGCAACGAGGAAAATATGAACATACAACCTTGAAATGCTTGTATAGGTCAATATGGTGGATACGGGGAATTTAACCTTTGTAATAAACTGTCTGTTTGTACGCAGAGTTTTCGCCCCTTGTGTGATACTGTCCTGAATAAAAAACCACGGAATAATTCCGACAAGCATAAATGTAAAGAAGTCAATCGTAAACGGTTCAGGTCCGCCGAGATTTATATCAACGGCTTTCAGAGTTTTTATTCCGCAGGAAAAAGCAAACCAATATACAAAAACAGTAAAAGCGGGTTTTACAACAGCCCAAAAAGGACCGATAACAGCGCCCTTATAGGTTTTAATAAGCTCATTTTTTGCAAGCAAAAGGATTTGTTTTCCGAATCCTCTGTGCTCATTTAGTATACTAAACAAATATATCATCCAATCTTAAAGTATTTTAAATAAATAATCGACATATATAAACCGCTTTAATTATCACATCCGATCATAATAATGTATTAATAACACATGCAAAATACAGGCATTATCAGATAACTATATAACAAATTAACTTCTTATAGACACAATAAAACAATTATATTATATAACTTTTTAGCTATTTGTCAATCAATATAACCGAAAGCTACGGTATTTGTGGCATAGTAGAAAAAATAAGTAATCCTTATAACAAAAGGCTGCAAGCAGCAGCCTGTCATTTGTTTTTTTCAAGATGTTTTTTCAAAGCAAAAAAGGTCTCATCGCTTATTACATGCTCAATCTTACAGGCGTCTGCGGCGGCAGTTTCCTTGTTTACTCCGAGCTTTTCAAAAATGGCGGATAACACCGTGTGTCGCTCAAAGGTTTTTTGTGCGATTTCTTCGCCGAGAGGGGTTAGTTTTAATGCACCGTCTTTTTGAACAGTTAAATAACCGCCGTCTTTGAGCAAACCAACAGCTCTGCTCACACTCGGCTTTGAGTATCCCATATACTCGCAAACATCAATCGAACGAACAAAAGCAGATTCTTTACTTAACAAATATATGGTTTCAAGATACATTTCTCCCGATTCCTTCAACTGCATACAAAAGCTCTCCCTAAATATTATGCGTACATAATAACATATTTTCAGCACAAAATCAATTATTTTAATAAAAATAAACAACAAGTTACCTGTTGCTAACTGTATCTTCATTTAAATTATATAAATTTTAAGAATTAATTAATTTATTGAAAAATTTGTATTGACAATTCTTAGAAAATAAATTAAAATAATCACGGTTAGCAAAAGCTAACTCAATTTATCATCATAAAGTTAGCGTTCGCTAACTTTACCGGAGAGGATAATTATGATGCCGTTAATTTTTGCAAATATAGGCGAAACAAATATGATAAAAAAGGTCGGAGGAAATTATGAACTCAGAAAACATCTTGAAAACCTCGGATTTGTTGCAGGTGCAGATGTTACAGTAATCACCTCAATCAGCGGCAACATAATTGTAAATATAAAAAATTCCCGTGTTGCCATAAGCAGGGAAATGGCACAAAAAATAATGGTGTAAGGAGAGCAGAATATGAGTACATTAAAACAGGCAAAAATAGGCGATACAGTCACAGTTAAAAGACTTTGCGGTCAGGGGGCTGTAAAACGCAGAATTATGGATATGGGAATAACAAAGGGCGTACAGCTGTATGTACGCAAGGTTGCACCGCTCGGCGACCCTATTGAAGTTTGCGTGCGTGGCTATGAACTTTCACTGCGTAAAGCTGATGCGGAACTGATCGAAATTGATTAAATATGTATTATAACAAGGAAACGCAAAAGTGTTTCCTTTATATAAAAGCTATGAGTTAGCATAGGCTAACAAGAGAGGAGAGCATATATGAATTTAAGGATCGCCCTTGCAGGCAACCCAAACTGCGGCAAAACAACGCTTTTTAATGCACTCACAGGCTCTAATCAGTTTGTAGGCAACTGGCCGGGTGTAACTGTTGAAAAGAAAGAGGGAAAGCTCAAAAATTACAGCGGAGTAAAAATTATAGATCTCCCGGGTATTTATTCGCTTTCACCCTACACTCTTGAGGAGGTTGTAGCCCGAAACTTTCTTATTGATGAAAGACCGGACGCCATACTTAATGTTATCGACGGCACTAACTTAGAGCGAAATCTTTACCTGACAACACAGCTTACCGAGCTTGGAATCCCCGTAGTTGTTGCAATAAATATGATTGATGTTGTACGCAAAAACGGCGATGAAATAAATATTTCGGAGCTTTCTTCACAACTCGGCTGTACGGTGGTTGAAATTTCTGCTCTTAAAAATAACGGAATCAAAGAAGCGGCTGACGCTGCGGTAAAAGCTGCACAGGGCAGAAAAACTGTTCCTATGCACAGCTTTTGCGGTGTTGTGGAGCACGCACTCGCCCATATTGAGGAGGCGGCTGTTCACGGCTTGCCTGAGGAACAGCAAAGGTGGTATGCGATAAAAATATTTGAGCGTGACGAGAAAGTGCTCAAAAAGCTTAATATTCGCCCCGATTTGCTCGAACATATAGAACATGACATAAATGCGGCGGAAACCGAGCTTGACGATGATGCCGAAAGCATTATTACAAACGAACGGTATGTGTACATAGCGTCAATAATTAAGAGCTGTTACAAAAAGAAAAATAAGGATAGACTTTCAACATCAGACAAGATTGACAAGGTAGTTACAAACAGATTTGCGGCACTTCCCATTTTTGCAGTAATTATGTGTATTGTCTACTATATCTCGGTAACGACGGTAGGTACAGTGGCTACCGACTGGGCTAACGACGGTTTGTTCGGAGACGGCTGGCATCTGTTTGGTATAGGTACATCGGATTATGAGGACGCAACTTCGGCTTTTGCTGAGGAAAATTTGTTTACCCCTCAGCTTGAAGCGACGGTAAAAGACGCGGCAGATAACAATGTTGTCGGTGCAGGCGAAGTTTATGACGCCGTAACCGCAAAAGACTTTTCTGCTTTTGACGAGGCATACGCATCTTACTCAGATTCGCTTGCCGAAGAAGGATACGACTTAAGCGGCATTGTTGACCCTGTTCTTGAATCAGAAGAAATGCCTTCTCCCGAAAACTACGGAATTTGGGTTCCGGGCATTCCCGTGCTTGCCGAAAACGGACTTAATGCAATAGGCTGTGCAGATTGGCTCAAGGGTTTGGTTCTTGACGGAATAATAGGCGGCGTAGGTGCGGTTTTGGGTTTTGTGCCTCAGATGTTAGTGCTTTTTATATTCCTTGCATTTCTTGAAAGCTGCGGCTATATGGCTCGAATTGCCTTTGTAATGGATAGAATTTTCAGAAAATTCGGCTTATCGGGAAAATCCTTTATACCGATGCTTATAGGAACAGGATGCGGCGTACCGGGAATAATGGCGTCAAGAACTATTGAAAATGAGCGTGACCGCAGAATGACTATAATGACGACGACATTTATACCATGCGGCGCAAAGCTTCCGATCATTGCACTTATATCAACAGCTCTGTTCGGCGGTGCATGGTGGGTTGCACCGAGTGCGTACTTCTTGGGTGCAGGTGCGATAGTTGTTTCGGGAATTATGCTCAAAAAGACGAAGATGTTTGCAAACGAACCTGCTCCGTTTGTTATGGAACTGCCCGCATATCATCTTCCGACAGTCGGCAATATTCTCCGCTCAATGTGGGAGCGTGCGTGGTCGTTCATAAAAAAGGCAGGAACAATCATACTGCTTGCTTCCGTAGTGATATGGGCAGGCTCGTGTTTTGGATTTGAAAACGGAAACTTCGTATTTAATACTGAAATGGAGCTTGAAAACAGCATTCTCGGAATAATAGGGGGTGCGATCAGCTGGATTTTTGCACCGCTCGGTTTTGGAAATGCAAAGGCAACAATAGCAACTATTATGGGACTTGTTGCAAAGGAGGAGGTTGTCGGTGTATTCGGCGTTCTCGACTTTGAGAGCATGACTCAACTTGCGGCATATTCTTTCCTTGCTTTCAATTTGCTTTGTGCACCGTGTTTTGCGGCAATCGGAGCTATCAAAAGAGAGATGAACTCTGCAAAGTGGACTGCTTTTGCAATCGGGTATCAGTGTGTGCTTGCTTATGCTGTTTCTCTAATGATATATCAGTTCGGAATGTTGTTTACGGGTCAGGGCAATGCGATAGGTGCAATATTTGCTTTTGCTGTTGCAGCGGTTATCTGTTATATGTTGTTCAGACCCTACAAGGAAACAAACAGATTAAAAGTAAAGGCAAATGCGTAGCTGTTAATTTTATAGAACAGCAAGCAAAACAAATTATATATCTTGCAGGAGGATTTTATATGCTTAATTGGTTAAACGCAAACATAGGTACAATATCAGTTGCGATAGTAATTTTTTCTGTTATTGCATTTGTTTCAGTAAAGCTGATTTACGACAGAATAAAAAGAAAAACCGTCTGCGGATGCGGTTGCTCGCAATGTCCGTTAAGCAAGAAATGCAGCGGAAAATCAGGAGAAAACTAACTAAGTCAATACCATTTTCATAATAAAGCAAAACCGTTTGGCTTCAAGTCAAACGGTTTTGCGCATAAAATAAATTTATATTATTATTTTACAAGAATCAAAAATACGGCGTAGATAAACTAATATTTTTAAAATAAGTGTGAAAAATACTTATAAAATTACAGTTATATTACAGGCGTATAATTTTTAAAATTTTAGTTGACAAAGTAATTATATTATGATAGAATAATCCTTGCTGAAAAGATTTTTCAACACGGAGAGGTGTCCGAGTGGTTTAAGGAGCTAGTCTTGAAAACTAGTGATCCCGCGAGGGACCAAGGGTTCGAATCCCTTCCTCTCCGCCATTTTATTATATGACTTCACTAAACGGAGGATTACTCAAGTGGTGAAGAGGCTCCCCTGCTAAGGGAGTAGGTCGCTAACGCGGCGCGAGGGTTCAAATCCCTTGTCCTCCGCCAAGGCTGTCTCACAGAGGCAGCCTTTTTAATTTACATTTTATGTTTATTTGTGTTTATGTGATAAGATGTTTTTAATAATATAACGGAGTTGTAAAAAATGAAAAAAGCAATAGCAATATTTTGTATATCAATTTCACTTTTATTATGTGTCACTATATCGCCTGCATTTGCCGCTACAAAGGATGAAGCAATAATCTCCGGACAAGAGGAAGATTATGAGCCTCTTTATACTCTTCCGCCCGAAAGTGCACAAAGTTCAGATATAAATGCCGAAACAAGCCGAAGAGATTACGCTCTTTTCTATACCCAGACCACATTTCTGGCACTATTGGCAGGGTATCTTATTTTGTTTAAAATAAAAGGTATAAATCACGGAGAAAAAATGCATAAAAGACGAAATTCAAAATAAAAT
>CALYBP010000038.1 GCA_944415425.1 uncultured Ruminococcus sp.
TTTGATGATATTGAAAAGCTGATTGAGTTTATTAAAACAGGGGAAAAAACTACATAACAAAAGCCGAAGGGATTTGAATCCTTTCGGCTTTAATTTATGCTCATAATTTAATGGGGATATTTTTCAATAAGCTCATGCAAATCATAGGGAGTTGCCTGATATACAAAATAGTTCAGCCAATTTGTATAAAGCAAAGTAGCATTGCTCCTCCACACCATCGGAGGCGTCTTGGACGCATCATCATCAGGAAAATAATTATACGGTATTTTTGGGTTAATACCCTTGCTTACATCACGAAAATACTCATTTGCGAGCGTTTCCCTGTCGTACTCGGCGTGTCCCGTAACAAAAACCTGTCTGCCTGTTTTACTGCAAACCACGGCAACGCCGGCCTTGTCGGAAACAGAAAGTATTTCAAGCCCCAGACACTTTTTAATGTCAGCCTCATTTACACCTGTATAACGGGAATGAGGTATTGAAAATGTATCATCAAAACCTCTCATAAGTCTGTGATGAGGGTTTAAAATCTTATGAGAATATATGCCGCTCAGCTTTTCGGGAAGCTGATGTTTTTGTATTCCGTAATGATAATACAATCCTGCCTGTGCGCCCCAGCAAATGTGAAATGTTGAATACACATTGTGCTTTGACCATTCCATTATCTTACAAAGCTCATCCCAATAGTCAACTTCCTCAAATTCAAGCTGCTCAACGGGAGCACCCGTGATAATCATACCGTCAAATGTTTCATCCTTTATTTGCTGAAACGTTTTGTAAAATGTAGTCAGATGATGAGGCGATGTGTTTTTGGATGTATGCGAAGCCATCTGCAAAAGCTCAATATCCACCTGAAGCGGGCTGTTGCCGAGCAGCCTTAAAAGCTGTGTTTCGGTTTCAATCTTTGTTGGCATCAGGTTAAGAATCAAAATTTTGAGCGGTCTTATATCCTGTCTCAATGCGACCTCATTCGGCATAACAAAGATATTTTCGGATTCAAGCACCTTGATTGCGGGAAGATTACTCTGAACCTTAATCGGCATTTTCTCACCACCTTGAATTTTTAGCTTTTATATTCTAAATAAGAAATAAATTATTATTAATACTGCTTGCCCCAGTATACCATATGCTTTGCAGGCTTGCCGCAGCAAACGCAGGTATCGGAAATATGCTCCTCTTCAAACGGGATACATCTGCTCTTTACGCCGCCTGTTGCGTCCTTGAGCTTGTCCTCGCACTCGCTGTCGCCGCACCACATAGCCTTGATAAATCCGGGGTGATTTTTTGCGATGTCAATAAACTCATCATAGTTTGTTGCACAGAATGTTTTTTCCTGAGTATTCTTCAACGCACGCTCATACATTGCGTTGTGAATATCCTCCATAAGCTTTGCCACAAACTCCGTAAGCTCACTAAGCGGTACAAAAGACTTTTCTCTTGTGTCTCGTCTTACAACAACGCATTGATTTTTTTCAATGTCCTTCGGGCCTATCTCAACTCTTACCGGAACGCCTTTCATCTCATATTCAGCAAACTTCCAGCCGGGAGCATGGTCGGAATCGTCAAGCTTAACCCTGAAGTTCCTTTCAAGCTCCTGCTTTAGCTCGTTTGCCTTTTCAAGCACTCCCTCTTTATGCTGTGCAACGGGAATAACCGCAACCTGTATCGGCGAAATCTTAGGCGGCAGAACAAGTCCGTCGTCGTCGCCGTGTACCATTATTATTGCGCCTATCATTCTCGTTGATACGCCCCACGAGGTCTGGTGCGGATAATGAAGTTTATTGTCCTTGCCCGTGTAGGTTATTCCGAAGCTCTTTGCAAAGCCGTCGCCGAAGTAGTGAGATGTGCCGCCCTGAAGCGCAACGCCGTTATGCATCATCGGCTCAATCGTGTAGGTTTCCTCTGCACCTGCAAACTTCTCTTTTTCCGTTTTTCTTCCGATTACAGCGGGAATAGCAAGAGTTTCTCTGTAAAAGCTCTCATATACATGAAGCATTCTGAGTGTTTCCTCTCTTGCCTCCTCCTCTGTTTCGTGCATTGTATGACCTTCCTGCCACAAAAACTCGGATGTGCGCAGGAACGGACGGGTTGTTTTCTCCCATCTTACAACGCTGCACCATTGATTGTAGAGTTTAGGCAAATCACGGTATGTATTTATAATTTTTTTATAATGCTCGCAAAAAAGTGTCTCCGACGTAGGACGAACGCAAAGACGCTCGGCAAGTTTTTCCTGTCCTCCGACAGTCACCCAAGCACATTCGGGAGCGAAGCCCTCAACATGGTCCTTTTCCTTTTGCAGCAAACTTTCGGGGATAAACATCGGCATATAAACATTTTCGTGTCCTGTCTGCTTAAATCTGCGGTCAAGGTCAGCCTGTATATTTTCCCAAATAGCATAGCCGTATGGTCTGATTACCATACATCCCTTTACATTTGAGTAATCGACAAGCTCGGCCTTTTTTACTATATCGGTATACCATTTAGCAAAGTCCTCGTCTCTGCTTGTAATGGCCTCTACCATTTTTTTATTTTCTGCCATAATTGTTTACCTCCGAATAAATAACTATCATAATATTTCTATTATACAACATCTTTTGATTTTTTCAAGTATTTAAAGTTCCCTGCTTCTTGTAGTTTTTTTAAAAATATGATATGATTAACCAAACGAAAAAGCGAGGTGCCGCAATGGATAAAAATATGCTTCAAAGAATAAACGAACTTGCAAAGAAAAAGCGTGAAAAGGGGCTTACCGCAGAGGAACAAACGGAGCAAAAAAAGCTGTATAAAATTTATCTCGGAGAAATCCGCGCTCAGTTTGACAAAACCCTTGATAATGTAAGCGTAAAGGAAAATAACGGCGATATAGTTCCCTTTAAGCAGGCATATTCAAAAAAATCAAATAATCAGGACAAAAAGTAAGCTCGGAAATCCGCATAGCGGATACCGAGCTTTTTATATTTTGAAACCGGTTTATATGCTGTCAACCGTACCTATATACAGCGGTATACTGCTCTCGTTATCAATAAGAAGGAAAATAAACGGGCGGTCAAATTTTATTTGCGAATCCGTCTTTTCAAGCTCTTTTGCACGCTTCTGCGCTATATCCGAATCGCTGTTGATGCCCGACGCATTAACGGATATTTTTCCGACTGCCTCGTAAATTTCGTCTATTCTTAAATCATCGGAATTTGAAATGTTATTAAATGAAATGTCATCGGTAAACATTGTATAAAGTCCGCTTTCCGTAAGCGGCTGCGAAAGAGGAATTAATTCCGAATCGTTTGAAACAGTAAACTCGGGAATTTTTGCAGTCGTCTTTTTTGTAATATCAACGCTGTCAAGAAGATTTGAAAACTCAGCGTAATCCAAATCAGCTATGTAATCCTCAAGTGAAATATCCTCATCAGGCATAATAAGCATAAGCTTGAGCGGGTTTTTACTCGTATATTTGATAATTCCCTGTGCCTTTTTGGTTTTTATCATGGTTTCATTCGAGGTCATAAAGTTTACGCTTTTCTCAGAACCGCTTGAATTGAACATTCCTTTTTCAATATCGGACTTGCTGTAACTCTCAAGCCAGAGATCACTTACGTCGGACGAACTTGTCAAAAACAGGCACCCGTCTTTATCAACACTGTCGAGGACATCTGAGCCGGAAAAACCTGACAGGCTGTTGTTTATTTTTGTGAGCGCTGTATCGTCCGAAAACATAAAACGGTATACAGTTGAGCCGAAGTAGTCGGCGTTTGTCTGCAAAAATCCTGTTTTTACATCAACAGTATCATTAAAATACAGGTTCGCTGCGAGTTTTACAAACTCATTTTTACCGGCTTCGGTTTTTTTGCCTGTCAGCTCGTCAATTTCACCGTCTCCGATTTTGCTTACCGCCTGCATACGGCTTTTAAAATATGATGAACAGGCGTTTATTTCGTCCAATGTTAAATCCGCGCCGAGCGCAAGAGAGAGCTCGTCGCTTGAATCACCCGTTGCTCCGTTAGCCAAAAGCGAAAGCTGCAGCGCCGTTCCTATGGGCGCAAGCAGAGTTGAGCTTGATTTATCCTTGAGTTGAGAATAATAATTGCGAAAAAGCCTCAGCTCAAAATTTGATATTGAGCTTGCGTACACATTATAGGACATGGGAGCCGACGTTGCCCCGTCCTCATAATTGTAGCTTTCCGACGGGTCGGTATTTCTTGTGTAATCCTCGGAAAGAGTTTCATTTTTTGAAAAATCTCCCGAATCCGAGCAGGCGCACGTCGACACGGTCAGCATTGCAGCAGCCATTACAATTGCCAGTAATCTTTTCATTTTACAGTTCCTTTCAGTTGTTGATTTCTCCGCAAATTATTCACCGCAAATTTTTTGTGCCAATCTGAAAATCTTTTCCGCTGAGTCGGGCATTGAAAGCTTTTTGCATTTTTCTTTCATTTTTTCAAGCCTCTGCGGTGAATTCAAAAGCTCTATAACCAGATCAGCTCCGTTCTTTTTATTGAGCATAACCGCTGCTCCCTCATTCACCAAAAACTCGGCGTTGTCCCTCTCCTGTCCGGGGAACGCGCTGTATATCGCCATTGGCAAACCGCAGGCAAGGCTTTCGGTAACCGTAAGGCCTCCGGGCTTTGTGACAATTATATCAGATGCGTGCATATAGTCCTCGACGTTGTTTACAAAGTACAAAAGCTTTGTTCTGTCCTGCATACCCATTTCATCAATCAGCTTTTCAAGACCAGCAAACAGCTTAATATTTCGACCTGTGATTACGATAAACTGAGTATTTTCAGCCTTTTTTGCGAGTTTTTTATAAAACTCCAGCACGCTTGTAACGCCAAACGAACCCGCCATGAAAAGCACGGTGGGGACACTTGGGTCAAGGCCCTCCTTTTCGCAGATTTCTTTCTTGTCAAAAGGAAGGGTAAATTTATCAAAAATAGGTATTCCGAGAGGATAAATAATGCTCTCGTCAACGCCGTATTCCTCCACGAGCTTCTTTTTCATATTAGGCTGTGCAAGCACATACGCCTCTATCTTAGGAACAATATATGTACGGTGAGCGTCATAATCGGTAATTACGCTTATCGCCTTTACATCAATTTTCCCCTGCGTTCTGAGCTTTGAAATCATTGTAGTTACAAACGGATGACATATTATCACTATATCGGGTGCGAAATCGCTTATTGTTTCAAGAAGCTTTCTTGCCATCATTGTATTTGATTTCATTACCGCCTTATACATCAGGTTCTTTCTGTCGGTAATTTTATAACATTCTCCGTAAACCTTAGGAATTTTTGTAGCCATAAAATGATACCCGCCGCACACGGTCTTGTCATACAGCCTGCCGATAGCTTTCATTGCGTCAACTACCCTGACGCTTGTTTCGGGACTCAGCATTTTGATTTTTTCTTCTAATGCAGCGGCGGCACGTTTATGACCTCCGCCGGTTGAAGCTGTAAAAATAAGAACTTTCATAGTTAACTCCGAACGAAACATTTGAGATATTGTACTATTGTATTTATTATACTTTTATTTTATTTTAATTTCAATATTTATTTTGGCTTTATAATGCTGTTTCTTAATTTTGAGCGGATTAAACGGCAATTATCCTGTAAAGTGATTTTATGTTAAAAATACTGAAGTTTAAAGCCCGATTTTTTGTTAACTATTTTTTTATTTTTTTCAAAATTATACTTTATTTTTATTTTCCTTTATAGTAAAATGTACAGTAGACATTAAATGTCACTTATTTGTTATAACTTTTCCATTTTTTATGAGGTGAGTTTTTTTGAATAAAGATTCTTATAACGATTTCATTGTACTTGACGACGATCTTGTTGACATTTCGGGCGGTCCGTCGGTGTATTCCGACTCTGACGAAAGAAAGAACCCGAAAAATGATAAAAAGAAAAAAATTATTTTAATTTCCTCTATTGCCGCGGTAGTAGTTGTTGCTTTGGGAATAACAGGATTTTCACTTTTTCAAAGCGGAATATTGGGTGATAAAAGCGCAGACAATGAATTTGTTTTTAAAAGCGATACAGTAGTTTCCGGTATCTCGATTGAAGGAAAAACGTTTGACGAAGCGAAGGCGCTTTTGGAACTTAAAAAAGAAAGCTTTATAAAACCCGTTTCAATATCGGTTGACGCCGCAGGTGAAATCACGACCTTTACCCAAAAGGATTTTGAGTATACATATGATATTGACGAGGTTTTAAATCAGGTAAAAAACGATACCTTAAATAAAACTTCGGATGAAAAGGAGTATTCGGTAACTGCAACTATTACGGTTGATTCCATTGAGAAAAACGCCGAAAAAGTAGAGGCTTCAACAAACCGTGAGGCAAAGAACGCTTATGTTTCAAAATTTACTCCTTACTCAAAAAACCGCTTTGAATATGCCGAAGCGGAAAAGGGCAAGGAGTTAAACACGGAGGATTTGAGCGGACAAATTAAAGAGGCAATTTCCAATGGTGCGTCCGAGTCAAGGATTATTGCCGAGGTTGAAACCGTGGAAGCAAAAATTCAGGTTGACGATTTGAAAAAGAACATAAAAAAGCTTTCCACCTATCAAACGGTTTCCACAAACTCTGCCAACGGTACGGAAAATATGAAAATTTCTCTTGCGGCATGTAACGGCTCGGTAATTGAGCCGGGAGCTACATGGTCGTTTAACAAATGCACGGGAGATTCAAATCTGGAGTCAAACGGCTACAAAGCCGCAGGTGTTATTGTAAACGGAGAACTCACAAGCGGAATAGGCGGCGGAATTTGTCAGTCAAGCTCAACTATTTACAATGCCGCTTTAAGGGCAAATATGGATATTGAGGAACGCTACTGTCACATGTGGGCTTCGTCTTATGTTCCGACAGGACTTGATGCCACGATAGACTATCCCCGTCTTGATTTAAAGCTTTCAAACCCGACAGAATATCAGATGTTCATGGAGTGCAAGGTAGTAGACAGAACACTTTATGTTTCGATATGGGGAGTAAAGGATTCCTCTTATGATCAAATCAAGACGGAAAACGAACTTACCGACAAGGGAAGCTCAAGATATACGGTTGACGCTTGGAGGGTTTACTACAAGGACGGTAAAGAAGTTGACCGCGAAAAGCTTGATTCTTCATCGTATGATACCGACCACGGATATGTATTTATCAGCGCAGAAAACGACACAAATGATAAAGATACTAATGTTGATGATGTTACGGAGCCTACTGAGGCTGCAACGACAAAACCGAGCCAGAGCAATTCAAATACTGTTTCTACAAAGCCGACTCAAAAGCCCACTCAGGAGCCGACCGAGGCGACAACAAAACCAACAACAAAGCCCACAACGAAACCGACTGAGCCAACTACTGAGAAACCGTCCACAAAACCGAGTGAAACGACAAAGCCCGATTCTACCGTTGTAACGGAACCGGCTGAGGACTGATTGCAATAGCTTTTATTATCAAGCGGCAGAATACCTGCCGCTTGATTTTTATTCAGCAGCCGTCACATCCTAAAACGAATAAAATTATGCAAATAAGCAAAACTCTCTTTTTGTGATAATATTGCAGCAAAGTGTTGTAATCAGCGGGTAAAATATGATATAATGATTAAAATAACGCTTTAGCAGGTTAAAAGCTGTTTTTTGAAAAAAGGTGTTTAAAATGGGTAACAAACGCACAGTTATAAAAGTAGGTACTTCAACACTTACCTATGAAAACGGAAAAATAAATTACAGAAGAATTGAGAGTCTCTGCAAGGTGATTTCCGATCTTCAAAACAGAGGAGAAGAAATTATGCTTGTATCATCGGGCGCAATAGGCGTAGGAATGGGAAAAACAGGACTTCAGTCCCGACCGACGGAAACGAAAAAAAAGCAAGCGCTTGCGGCAATAGGGCAATGTGAGCTGATGTTTATGTATGATAAACTGTTCGGAGAATACAATCACAGCGTGGCACAGATTTTGCTTACACGCTATGCAGTCGAAACAGAGCAAAAAAGGCAAAATGTAATAAACACAATAAATGAACTTTTGAAGATGAATATTATTCCCGTAATCAACGAAAACGACACCGTTGCCATTGACGAGCTTGAGGGAAACAACTTCGGCGATAACGATATGCTTTCTGCAATTGTTGCGGGACTCGTAGGCGCAGACAAACTTATAATTCTTACCGATATTGACGGTTTGTATGACTCAAACCCCCGCACAAATCCAAATGCCCAAAAAATTGATGTTGTAAAAAACATTACACGGGATGTTATGTCGATGGCGGCAGGCTCAGGCTCAAACAGAGGAACAGGCGGAATGATAACAAAACTTCAGGCCGCTGATTATGCAACCAAAAGAAGCGTTGAGGTGCATGTTATTAACGGTTCAACGCCTGAAAATCTTTATGAAATATTTGACGGAAACAACATCGGAACGGTTTTTCTGGCAAAACAATAATGTTAATATATGCTAATTAACCCGATAAACTAAGAGTAAAACACATATTGCAAATAACAAACGGCAAGGAGAGATAGTATGACACAGCTTGAAATGATGGGAGCAAAGGCAAAGGAAGCGTCGCGCTTTCTTATGACGGCAGGCTCAAAAAAGGACGACGCCTTAAACGCCATTGCTTCGGCACTTACGGATAACTCGGACAAAATCATAAAAGCAAACGATATTGATATAGAAAACGGTAAAAAAGCAGGTCTTACAAGCTCCCTGCTTGACAGATTAAAGCTGACAGAAGATAGGATTAAAGGTATGGCAAACAGCGTGAAAGAAGTTGCAGCTCTTCCCGACCCTATCGGCAGGATTCTTGACGGCAGAACACTCAAAAACGGCTTGCAGATTGAAAAAATAACTGTACCTTTGGGCGTTATCGGTATAATATTCGAGGCACGCCCGAATGTCACCTCCGACGCCGCCGCACTTTGCTTAAAGGCAGGAAGCGCAGTCATTTTAAGAGGCGGTAAGGAAGCGATAAATTCAAACAAAGCAATTGCCGATATTATGCGTGACGCAATAGAAAGTGCAGGGCTTCCCCGTGACTGTGTTTCACTTGTTGAGGACACAACACGCCAAAGCTCAACCGAACTTATGCAGCTTTCGGATTATCTTGATGTTCTTATTCCCCGAGGCGGTGCGGGACTTATCAAGAGTGTGGTGCAAAACGCAAAGGTACCCGTAATTGAAACGGGTGTCGGCAACTGCCATGTTTATGTTGATGAAAGTGCGGATATAGATATGGCAAAAAGCATTATATTTAATGCAAAAACATCTCGTCCTTCCGTTTGCAACGCAATAGAAACCGTGCTTGTTCACAAGGATATTGCGGAAAAAGCTCTGCCTCAAATTAAGGCAGAGCTTGATAAAATGAATGTTGAAATCAGAGGCTGTGACAAAACAAAGGAAATTCTCGGCGACTGCGTAGTCAGCGCGACAGAGAAGGATTATGCCGAAGAATTTTCAGACTACATTCTTGCCGTTAAGGTTGTTGACAGCATAGACGACGCCATTGCTCACATTGCAATGTACAGCACCGGTCACAGCGAAAGCATAATTACAAATGACTATCAAAATGCAAATAAATTCACCTCATGCGTAGATTCGGCCGCTGTTTATGTAAATGCGTCAACACGCTTTACAGACGGCGGAGAGTTTGGACTGGGTGCTGAAATCGGAATATCCACTCAAAAACTCCACGCAAGAGGACCTATGGGATTAAACGAGCTTACAAGCAGTAAGTTTATTATAAGAGGTAACGGTCAAATCAGATAAGCAGATATATGAGCGCAAGCAAGAGCGCAGGGTCTGTATTTTCGTCCATGAGCAAAACAAGCAGAAGCAAAATAAGGCTTTGCTCCTTGTTCTTAAACATCATATCAAGCAAATTGGCATTGCCTTGCTGCTTCGGCACAAACGCTTTATCGCCTTTTTGCTCTTCAATTTCAGATTTTTTCTGCTCTTTATCTGCGCTCTCTTGCTTTGAGCTTGTTTTTGAGCTTTGCTGAGAACCGTGATAAAAGGGCTGTCGTCTGTTTGTTTGCTGTGTTCTTGCAAAAGCTTCCTCTTCAAAGCCGGGCATATTTTCACCCCTTTTTGTATTTACAATATTGTTGAATTTGTGAAATTTATTAAATTAAGGCTTTGATAAACTTAAATAAACATTCCGTTATCCTTTAAAATAGGAATTATTTTAATAAATTTTATCATCTTTTCGGCTCGGTCAAGCTTTTGCTGTTTTTCGCCGCTTAGAAACGGACGCAGAGAATTTAAAAGCTGCGTTGTTTCGTCGTTGCTGTTTACCGAACTCATAACAGGAGCAAGACGTGTTAGAGCAGAAAGCATATCATCGTTTAAAAGCTCTGACTGTTTTGGTTTTGGTTTCGGAGCTTCGGATTTTGCAAGACCGAGTTGTTCGCCGAGGCTTTGCACTTGCTTTAGTGCTTCGGGATTACTGAGAATCTGATTTATTTTATCTTGTATGTCTGACATTTCGCCTTTCACGCCCTCCCCTTTATATTTATTCTCTTATTTGTTATCGCCGAGCAACTTTAAAAGTGCCTGAGCCTGAGGACTGTTTAAAAGCTCCTTTGCTTTTTGCGGGTCGCTCAGCACCGCTTGTATTTTTTCGGACTGCTGTGTGTCTGCATTTTTAAGCATTTCCTCAACTTTTCCGCTTTGTGCAGCGCTTTTTATTTGATTCTCGGACACTCCAAGCTGTTTTGACAGACCGGCAAGTAATTTGTTTATATTATCATTCATAAAAACACCTCGCTATATTGTATGCTTTAATTATATTTTTAGAACGGAGTTTATTTATGCGTATTTTAGTTGTTTCGGACACGCACGGCGATTTAAGAACACTTTTAAAGGCTGTAAAGGCGCAGCCGAGCGCAGAAATAATTTTCCACTGCGGCGACGGCGACGAACAGGTGCAGTATCTTAAAGAAACCCTGAAAGATAAAATGGTTATAGGCGTAAGAGGCAACTGCGACTGGTGCAGCACGCTGCCTGCAAAGGAAATTATGACGGTATGCGGAAAGAAAATCTTTATTACTCACGGCCATCTTTACAACGCAAAAATCGGACTTTATAATATTATAAGTGCGGCAAGAGAGGAAAAGGCGGATATTTTACTTTTCGGTCATACGCATAATGCGATAACACTCTATGAGGACGGTCTTAATATTATGAATCCCGGACATTGCAGCGGCTATATGGCAAGCTACGGATACATTGATATTACCGACAAAGGCGATGTCGTCATGAACACCGTAGCGGTTAAGTAACCGAGTATAACCAAATTACTCGATGATATAACAGATTTAGCAGGAGGTATGCTATGAATTTTAAAAATTTCGGCTTCGATTCGTCCGTACAATCCGCTCTTTCAGAGCTTGAGAACAACGGCAGAATCCCTCATGCAATAATCCTTGAATCCGAAAACAAAGATACCGCTCTAGATGCTGCAAAATATCTTGCTATGTACGCTGTATGCCCGCAAAGCGATAAGCCGTGCGGCACCTGCATACATTGCAAAAAGGCAAGCCTTATGTCGCACCCTGATATAAGTTATGCATATCCCGAAAAAAAGTCAAAGACTTATTCTATCGAGCAAATCCGCAGTATCACAAAGGACGCGTACATCTTGCCTAATGAAGCAAACGCAAAGGTTTATGTTTTTGAAGAGGCGGACAACAGGTTGTCTGTAATTGCGCAAAACTCATTTTTAAAACTTCTTGAAGAACCGCCTAAAAATGTACATTTTATTTTGCTGTGCGAAAATGCACAGAGACTTCTTGTGACTATACTTTCACGCTGTACGGTAGTGCGGCTGAATCAGAAAGCTAAAATAGACGAAAAATCACTTGAAAATGCCCACCAAATTGTAAACGGTATTATTTCATCACGGGAATATGATTTGCTGATTGCTCTCAATGTTCTTTCAGACAAACAGATCTCCGATGAAACTCTGTTTGCTGTGCGTATACTGCTTAGAGACGGGCTTGCGATTTCTGTGGGAGGAGATTTTTTGCTTGACGGCATAACGGGCAAGAAGCTTGCCTCACGCTTTACAAAGGAACAAATAATACAAATGATTGAGCTTACACAAAGCTCTGCAATAAAAATAAAACAGAACATTAACATAAATCTCCTTACAACCTGGTTGTGCGGAGAATACAGGAGGATTTCATGGCAGAGGTAATCGGAGTTAGATTTAAAGAGGTCGGCAAGGTTTATTACTTTGACCCTCTTGACAATAAGCTTAACAAGGGAGATATGGTAGTTGTTGAAACGGCAAGGGGGCTTGAGTGCGGGGAGGTTGCTACTCCCAATAAGACTATTGATGAAGGAGAGCTTACGCATCCGCTTAAACCCCTTATAAGAATTGCCGATGAAAACGATATAAAACATCTTGCCGAAAACAAGTTAAAGGAAAAGGAAGCATACAAGATATGCGAGCAAAAAATTGCTAACCACAAGCTTGAAATGAAGCTTGTAAATGTTGAATACACTTTTGACAACAGCAAAATTTTGTTTTACTTTACAGCTGACGGCAGAGTGGACTTCCGTGCGCTTGTTAAAGATTTGGCGTCTGTTTTCAGAACAAGAATCGAACTAAGGCAAATCGGCGTAAGAGACGAGGCCAAAATGCTGGGCGGCTTGGGAATTTGCGGAAAACCGTTTTGTTGTGCAAGCTATATGGGCGAATTTCAGCCTGTTTCGATAAAAATGGCAAAGGAACAGGGGCTTTCACTCTCCCCCGTCAAAATTTCGGGAACCTGCGGCAGACTTATGTGCTGTCTTAAATATGAGCAAGAGGCGTACACCGACCTTTTAAAGAAAACGCCGAAGGTAGGCGCAATAGTAAACACACCCGAGGGCAAAGGTCTTGTTGTTGAAAACAATCTTATCGCCGGAACGCTTAAAGTGAAACTTGACAAAGCACTCGATGATGTGGCGCCGAAAAACTTTACGGTTAAAGAATGTAAGCTTGTGAAAGACGGTTATATTAAGGTAAACAAAAAGGAAATGGAAGAATTAAAGGGTCTTGAATAAGCAAAATTTTGTTTTTTACAATATTACTTAGCAGTAAATGTAATTAAATAATATATTATTTGTAAAAAAATTAAAAATATTTCTAAAACATTTGCATTTTGAAAAATATGTGTTAAAATATATTTGAAATCTTTTAAGGAGGTGTTCCCCCTATGGCATATGTAATTAGTGACGATTGCATCGCATGCGGTGCTTGTGCTGACGCTTGTCCCTGCTCTGCTATTTCAGAGGGCGACGGCAAGTATGTTATTGACGCTGACGCTTGTGCAGACTGCGGTTCATGCGCAGATGTATGCCCGGTAGGTGCTCCTCAGGAGGCATAATTCGGGGTTAAGCAAAACTTCAAACGGCAAGGTGTATTCCTTGCCGTTTTTCTCTGTAAATTAACCCTGTACATATGAAAGGAACAGCGATGCAAAATATACACCTTGAACCTCTCGGAAACGGTATTATGATATATGTTTCCGAAAGCTACCGTTTTTCAACAGATACAATACTGCTTGCCGATTTTTCTATTCCTAAGGGCAAAAAGAAATGTGCCGAACTCGGAACAGGATGCGCAACTATCCCGCTTTTGTGGTCAAGGCACAACAGGGAGCTTGAAACAGACGCCGTGGAAATCCAAAAAGACGCCTGCACGCTTGCTCAAAAAAGTGTTGAGCTAAATAATTTGTGCGGTAAAATAAGGGTAATAAATGCCGATTTAAAGGATCTTAAAGGAAAGCTTAACTTTGGCTGTTATGACCTTGTAGTGTGTAATCCGCCCTACAAGATAGGCGGAGGCGGAATAACAAATCCTCAGGATTCAAAGCAAATTGCAAGGCACGAAACCGAATGTACGCTTGACGACATTTGCAGCGCCGCATCAAAACTTTTGCAGTTTGGGGGCAGCTTCTGCGTATGCCAAAGGCCTGAACGCCTTGCCGATGTTATGGAATCAATGCGTAAATTTGCTATTGAGCCGAAAAAACTGCGTATTGTACAGCAAAGGAAAAACAAAGCTCCGAAGCTGTTTTTGCTTGAAGGCAGAAGAGGCGGAAAGCGTGGATTTTTAAATGTCCTCCCCACCCTTTTCATTGAAGCCGACAACGGAGAGTTTTCCGAAGAAATGATGAAAATTTACGGCTGTTACAAAACGCCGTTTGAAGAATAGAAGTGATATTATGAGTGGAATTTTATATGTTACGGGAACTCCGATAGGAAATCTTTCCGACCTTTCGCCGAGAGCGGTAAGCACACTCGAAAGCGTTGACTTTATTGCCGCCGAAGATACAAGAGTAACGCTGAAGCTGTTAAATCGCTTCGGCATTAAAAAGCCTATGATTAGCTACTATGAGCACAACAAGCGTGAGCGCGGCGAGATTATAGCAGACAGAATTTTAAAAGGCGAAAACTGCGCGATAGTTACCGATGCGGGAATGCCCTGTATTTCCGATCCCGGCGAGGATTTAATAAAGCTTTGTGAAGAGCGAGGAATAAAAACCGTTGTCATTCCCGGACCGAGCGCCGTTATATCAGCGCTTGCTATATCGGGTCTTGAAACGGGAAGATTTACATTTGAGGGTTTTTTAAGCGTAAATAAAAAAAGCAGAAGCGAGCATCTGCAAAGCCTTAAAAATGAGCACCGCACGATGATTTTTTACGAAGCGCCCCACAAGCTTCCGAACACATTAAAAGACCTTTACTCCGTGTTCGGAGAGCGGAAGTTGTCAATTGTTCGTGAACTTACTAAGCTGCACGAGGAGGTTATCCGCACAACAACAAAATATGCGGCAGAAAACTATGCTGACGGCAGTATAAAGGGCGAAATTGTGCTTGTGCTTGAGGGAGCGAAAAAAGAAGCCGAAGAACAGGAGCTTACGCTTGAATACGCTGTTGAAACCGCAAAAAAGCTTATTGAAAACGGAGAAAAGCCCACGGAAGCTGCAAAGCAGGCGGCTGCGATAACAGGCTTTAAAAAGAATGAAATATACAGGGAGCTTTTGTAATGACATACGAAACCGCATTAGAAAAAATACATTCTCTGCTTACATTCGGTTCCCGTCCCGGGCTTGACAGAATTTTAACTCTGCTTGACCGTATGGGGAACCCGCAGGACAAACTCAGATTCATTCACATTGCCGGCACTAACGGCAAAGGCTCCGTATGTGCGATGCTGTCCTCAGTACTTGTGTCGGCGGGATATAAAACGGGATTGTTTATTTCCCCCTATATCACCGATTTTCGTGAGAGAATTCAGATTAACAATCAGATGATTTCAAAAGAAACGCTGACATCCGCCGTTGAAAAAACTTTTCCGCTTGTACAAAAGCTAAGCCGCGAGGGCATCGTAATAACGGAATTTGAGTATGTAAACGCCCTTGAATTTTACATTCACGCAGAGGAAAAGTGCGATATAGTAGTGCTTGAAACAGGTATGGGCGGACTTCTTGACTGCACCAATGTTATAAAGCCGCCGGTCTGTTCGGTTATTACAACTATCGGGCTTGACCACACCGCCGTGCTTGGCGATACCGTACAGGAAATTGCAAAGCAAAAATGCGGAATTATAAAGTCACCGTCTTTTGCAGTTACATCAAACCAAACGCCCGAAGCTATGGAGGTTATTGAGGAAACTGCAAACACGCTTAATGTCGAGCTTGTAAAAAGCGACCGCATAAAAATAAATGTAATTAAAGAAACTCTTGAGGGCAGCGAATTCGAATACAACGGGAACAAAATCGCCTTGAAGCTTGCGGGAAAACACCAGCTTGAAAACGCAAGGACTGCACTCGCCGCAATCGAAAGCATAAGAGAACGGGGGCTTCTTAAAATTTGTGACAGTAACATTTGCACGGGTTTTGCAAAAGCCGTAAATCCTGCAAGGCTTGAATTGCTGCACAGCGACCCTGTCGTATTGCTTGACGGAGCACACAACCCTAACGGCATAGAGGCGCTCAAAGAAGCGGTAAATCTTTTTTTACACGGCAAAAAAATCATCTGTATACTCGGAATGCTCGCTGACAAGGACATCGACGGCTCTTTAAAACTGCTAAAAGGCGTATTTGAATGCGTATACACCGTGCCTGTTCAAAATCCCAGGGCAATTTCACCCTGTGAGCTTGCAGACAAATGCAAGCCTTATTTTGGCAGCGTACATTCGTTTGACAGCGCAAAAGCGGCGTTTGACGCGGCTTTTTGCAAAGCAAAAAAAGAGAAAAATGCCGTATTAATCTGCGGTTCTCTTTATCTTGCGGGAGAAATAAGGCCGTATATATTAGGCAAAATAAATAAGTCTTAATAATTCAAAAAAATTTACTGAAATATTTTTATACAACAGAATAAAACAAATTTTTTACTCCATACTATTTATTATAGGTATGGAGTTTTTTTATAAAGCTAACAAAGCAAAGGAAGGATAAGATGTTAAGAACAGAATACGAAAACAATATTCTTACCGCATACATAGACGGCGAAATCGACCACGATTCAGCGGCAAAAATAAGAACACGAATAGACGGAGTTATACAATCGCTAAAGCCGAAACTGCTTAATCTGGATTTTTCCGCAGTATCATTTATGGATTCATCGGGAGTAGGGCTTGTTATGGGCAGATACAAGCAAATGAAACTTATCGGCGGAGGATTAAGAGTTACAAATGTGCCCGAACGGCTTTACAGGATTTTTGAAATGTCGGGACTTGGTTCACTGGGGGTGTTAAGATGAAAAAAATTAATGAAATGAACGTTAACTTCCCGTCAAACAGCTGCAACGAATCGCTTGCAAGAAGCGTTATCGCGTCATTTGTTATGGGACTTGACCCAACCGTAAGCGAGCTGAGCGATATAAAAACCGCTGTTTCCGAGGCGGTTACAAACAGCATTGTACACGGTTACAGAAGAACAAAGGGCACTATATACATAAAGGCGGTAATAACCGATAAAAACAAAGTAATAATCAAAATCCGTGACAGAGGCTGCGGAATTGAAGATGTAGAAAAGGCAATGGAACCGCTTTTTACAACCGCCCCCGAAGAAGAGCGTGCGGGACTCGGATTTGCGGTAATGCAGAGTTTTTGTGATAAGGTCAGGGTTAAATCCGAACCTAACAAAGGCACCACGGTAACGCTTGAAAAGATTTTCGGTAAAGAA
>CALYBP010000039.1 GCA_944415425.1 uncultured Ruminococcus sp.
TAGTCAAACATTGAGCAAAAATGCGTAATGTCTTTTTTGAGAGATTCAAGGTAATTTTTTGTAAGAGCATATGTTTCAGCGTGAAAATCATTAATATGCTTTGACGGAAGCCTGCCTTTTTGCAAAGCGGCGTCCATAACAAAACGGTAATGTTTAAGGCAGATAAACGGCTGTTCGTTATAAAGCTTTCTGAACTCTTCTCCCTTTGCCCATTCAACAAAAATAGTATCCATAAAATGGTGCATATCACTTTCTATCCTGTCACACACATAACAGGACGAAATTTGCGAGCCGATTCTTTCAAGCTGCTTTTTATCAGGCTTTGATTTTGCTTTTTTTGGCATATAATTATCAATAATTTCCTGCAGATGACTTTCAAGAATAAGTGCGTTCGGCAGTTTTTGCCCCATTTCAAACATTTGTGTAAAATGTCGGTGGCAAAAGCCTTTTTTGTTTGTTTCTATTCTTATATTAGGCTCCATCATAGCGTCGCCCGTAATAAATTTAACATACTGCTCCTCAAGCATTTTTTCCATACGGCAAAACGGACAGCCGTCCTTCGGCATAAATATATCATTAATCGGAATGGTGCATATTGTCTCTTTCATTTATTTACCTCCGAGATTTTTATTTTATTGTATCATAAAAACCTTTATTGTGCTATAATTAATTTCACGGGGTTGATAAATATGAAGTGTATCGAATCAAAAAACGGAATAAAGGTTGACGGGGTCAGCGACCTTGACCTTGCGCAGACGCTCGACTGCGGACAGAGCTTTCGCTGGGAGCAGCAGGAGGACGGTTCCTTTTGCGGCATTGCGTGCGGAAAATTTGTAAGGGTAAGTCTTAACGACGGGATTTTGTACATAGAAAACGCAAACAGGGAAGATTTTGAAAAAATCTGGTATAACTATTTTGATTTGTCCCTTGATTACGGAAAAATCAGAAAAGACATTGCAAGGTTACATCCTGTGTTGCATGAAGCCGCCAAGTATGCGCCCGGAATAAGAATACTAAGGCAGGAGCCATACGAGGCTTTGTGCACCTTTATAATTTCGCAAAACAACAATATAAAAAGGATAAAGGGAATTGTGCAGAGATTGTGTGAATGCTTCGGAGAAAAAATTGACGGCGGATACGCTTTTCCAACGCCCGAAAAAATGGCTTCGCTAACGCCTGATGACCTTGCACCGCTCAGGGCAGGGTTTAGAAACCGCTACCTTATTGACGCCGCACAAAAGGTGAATTCGGGTGAGGTACGCCTTGATAAGTGCAGAAATTGTGATTATGAAGAGGCGAGAGCTGAGCTGATGAAGATTAAGGGCGTTGGCGTTAAGGTTGCAGACTGTACTCTGCTATTCGGATTCCATAGAATTGAAGCTTTCCCGATTGATGTTTGGATGAAGAGGGCTATGGAAAAGCTGTTTCCCGATATGAAGCCTGAGGATTTCGGTGAATACGCAGGAATTGCTCAGCAGTACATTTTCCATTACAGCCGTATGCATCCTGAGTTATTTGACGGCTGATACATTTTCAGTGCGTATTGTTATTTTATGTTGATTTTACTGATTATTTGTTTAAATGGTTAATATACATAGTTTTAATCGGCGTTATTTGGTGATAACAAATAACGCCGTTGTGTATTATATACGAAAAATTAAGTCTAAATTTTATAAAAAAAATTTATTTTAGGTTGTTTATTTTGTGCGAATATGGTACAATTAGTTTGTTTGATAATGATTAACACACAATTTGACAATTTAGTGTACTTTTGCTAAAAATTACATAATTATCCGAATTCGGAAAAAGACTGCTGAGTAAAATCCGGCAGATAAAAAAATAAAGGAGTATTCAACAATGAAAATTATCAAAAGGCAAGTTTCTGTTTTATTGGCAGTAATGTTGATTCTATCTTCGCTTACTGCAATTTCTTTCAGCGCATCTGCTGCGGAAACGGGCGGAGGAAAAATTACCGTGAAATCAAATATTTGTGAACCTCAGGTCTATGACTACACGGCTAATGACAAACAGGTTGAAGTTACATATTATCTTGCGAGCGAATATCTTCTTTTAAATATGCAGTTTGGCGTTTATTACGACGACAGTGTGTTAAAGTTGGCTGATTCAAATACGGTTGTTTCATGTATCCCCAACTTTACATCAGGAAACTATATAGCTAATTTGAATTTCCCCGACAAGGCGCTTTTCAACGCGACAAGTCTCGGCCTCTACAATTTCAGGGATAAGGGCGTGTTCTTTAACGCTGTATTTGATATTATCGGCAGCGGAGACGCAGAGATAAACCTTGATGTTCAGGTGTTGACAGCTACTACCGCTGATTCAGCTTTGGATGTGGCAAACGCAGAAGATGTAGCGCTTGTTGCATATGAAAATGTTAACTCCGACCTTTTTACATTTGAATCTGAAGCTAATATAATTAAGGACGAAACCAAAGTTGTAAAGTTATTCGGAGATCTTGATTATGAGCTTGAAGCAACAGATGACGCAGATGTTTATTCGCTTTCTGTTGACCTTGAAAAAGGTGATTACAGCTTCAGAATAATGAATAAGGGTGTTCAGTATTGCTGCGGTTACACATTTACCGATATGACTAAGGGATGCCAGTACAACTCAAAGTGGACAAAAGAGTCGATTTTGAAAGCGAGCGGCGGAACATATACATTTAAGTATAATACAGCAACAAATATTCTTGTGATAGATTACAGGGCGCCTTCGCTTGCTTCTCTGTTCGGTGACATCAACCTTGAGCTTGAAGCAACAGATGACGCAGATGTTTATTCGCTTTCTGTTGACCTTGAAAAAGGTGATTACAGCTTCAGAATAATGAATAAGGGTGTTCAGTATTGCTGCGGTTACACATTTACCGATATGACTAAGGGATGCCAGTACAACTCAAAGTGGACAAAAGAGTCAATTCTGAAGGCAAGCGGCGGAACATATACGATCAGTTATGACATCGAAACAAACAAGCTTACTATACTTTATGCTCCCGAAGGTGCTAAATGCAGCATCACAGGCGATCTCATGTTCGTGCTTGAGGAAACATCAACTGAGAATGTGTATTCTGTAACAAAGGAAATTGAAGAGGGTTCGTACCAGATAAAAGTAAGCGACTTCGGTCAGGTTTGCGGTGCCGGCGTTACAATTAATAACGTAACAACCGGCCTTACAGTAAATTCAAAGTACTTGAAGTATGCAACATTTAACGCAAAGGGCGGCACATACACCTTTACATACAATGCGGCAACAAATGTGCTGACTATTAAAAACATAAAGTAAAAAACAAGCATAAAAAGGAGCGGCTGAATCAGCCGCTCCTTTGCTGTAGTTTAAGATTTTCGTTATTTTTTGCCGGCCAATTTAAAAAGCTTTGCAAAAACGCGTTTTTTGATTTTTTTAGCAACTATTCTCACATAGGATTTATTTAATGCTTTTTTAAAGCCGTATTTTATATAGTTGTCCCAAAAGAAATCGCCTTTATCCGGTCTTTTTGATGGCATATACAAATTAGGATTCGGGTTTACGCTTTTTTGAAGATCGCACTCTACAAATTCAATATCACCCATTAATTTTTCAAAAATTTCAGCGCCCATGGGTGAGTTTACAAGCAGGAGCGACACGCCCTTGTTGTCGTTAAAGCCGTAAACAATTTTGTCAATCCCCCAAAAATCCGCAAGGGTAAAGTCGGAGGGGCGGTTTAAGTTTGTAAATTTGCAGTTAAAACAGCTTGGGCGTTCAATTGCGTTTTCATAAAAAAGATATGTATATTTGTTTAGGTTATACTTCTTTTTGTTAATCCACAACGCCTCCTTGTGAGTATTCCACCCGAGGGTTTTGTCTCGAAAATCGGCTTTTTCTACCTTGCCTTTATATTTTTTTTCGTAGTATTTTATATAGTCTAGCCAAACCTTAGGACTTGGAACACCGTGACAGACAAGGTCGCAGGTGATAAGCTTTGATGTGTCGGTGCCGCCTAAATAATTTTTTAATCCCGCAACCTGACACGGCGTGCCGGAAAATAAAACGTACATTCCGTTTGTAAGGTCTTTTTTTACACTTGAGAAGCTGTCTTTTATGTCGCTTTGAACATATTTTGACCCTTTGAGTCTGTCACGCTCCGATTTTGTGGTTGTTCTGATATGGCAAACGGAAAAATCGCTGTCAAAGGCAGCTCCGTAAACAGCGCCGTTTTTGTCAAGAATATAGTCTGATATTGCCGTAAAAACACCGCCGCTGCGGCTTGTAATTCTGGTTTCATAGTTTTTATGTTTGATTGCATATGCTTTTTGGGAATGATTTTCCGAGTATCCGTTTTGAAATGAGCAAACCCTTTTGCAGGCACCGCATTCTACGCAAAGGGAGCCGTCTATTTCAGGGTATAAAAACCCCCTGTCATCAGCAACCATTTTTATCGCGTTTTTCGGACAAATCTGTTCACACGCGCTGCATCCGCAGCATTCATCCTTAGAAACAAAAATCTGCATATGTATCACCTCTATTTTGTAATGCGTTTAAGATAATTCAAAGCATTATTCCTTTCGTTGTTTAATATATCCTCAACCTTATCCCATGAAATATCAGTTTCTTCAGCATCTCCGTTTTTTATCTCTCTGTCAATTCCCAGCATTTTCAGAAGGCTGCCTGCCCGGTCGTTAAAGCCCTTTGCGGTTTCAAGTTCTACAAACAGGTTTTTATGAAAAATTATCGAAAAAGCCGTGCCGTGAAAGGAATTGGTAACGGTGTACGACGCATGAAGAAAATAGCCGAGAAACTCCTCTACGCTTGCCGATGAAACATAAGTAAAGCCTTTTCTTTTTTTCTGCGGGTTATCAGTCAAATAAATCACGGGGAGATTCTTTTCTCTTGAAAGCTTTTCGGCAAAATCTAAAAGTGATTTTACCGGTTTGACATTAAAGACAAGTATATAGGGAGTGCTGAGCTTTCTCTGGGCAACTTTTTCCCATTCTTTGCCCGGCAGCAAAAAGGTCGGGTCTATGTGAAGTAAGGCGTCCCTGCCGGTTATATTTTTCAAAATTTTAACAGCGCTTTCCTCACGCACAGATAATGACTGAAAACCGTTTAGCAGCTTAACTAACACGGTGGCTTTTTCGCCGCTGATTTCAGTAACACCGAGGCTTGCGGCGTAGCTGAATTTTTGACAGTCGTCGGCAAACGTCAAAAAGTATGCTCTATCGGGCATTTCATGTTCTCTGCCGGGTCCCCACACCTGATCGCTTCCGCTGATAAAAATATCATATTTTTTTTTGCATTCTGCGATATTATCACTGCCGTAGGTGCGTTCGCTTATGCAAAGGCGATTGTTGTAAAAGCTTGAAAAGTTTTTGATTCGTGCTGCTCGCCTGCGAAAAAGCAATAACGATTTAACCAGGGATTTCAAAAAGTCGTTTTTGTCAATGTAAAACGGCTTGTAGCAATTGTCGATGTTTTCACATTTATAGTCAACAATTTCACAGGGGTTTCCGAAAGATTGTATTGTTTTTTCGAGAGCATATGCCTGAAGCACGGCGCCGTAATTTTTTGCGCGGTGAAAAGTAATTATTCCTACCTTTTTCATATCAATACCCCTCATGAGCGTTTATAAAGTATGATTCCAATCGGAGACAACGCCGCCACAAGCGCACGCCTTGCTCCGGGAGCAACCATTTTTAAAATAGCTTTTAGACTTAATCCGTTCGCAAGACCGTCTCTTGTCAGCGCAATTATATGCTCAAGAAAACGCTTGCGGTCATATTTTCTATAGTCCCAGCACTCGTTAATATAATGAAGCCTCATCGCAAATTTTTCCTTAGATGCGTTTTTTCTGTCGACATTTGTAACGGCATTTTCACGGTCGTTTATGTAATATCGCAAAGCCCTGTTGATATAACGGGACTTGTATTTTCTGCCGACATTGTCCCAGATAATATTTTCGGGATAAAAATGATAGCCCTCTGTCTGGGGAAAAGGAAATTCACGCATAATGTCGGTGCGTACCATCCCCCAAAGCTCACCGTCAATTTTGTATTTTAATTTAAAATCAAGATCGTTGCTGTCTATGTACGGCTTATCCATAGGTTTGCCGTTGATGACGCCGTTTTCGTTGCAGGTGCGGCAGGAAATCCCGTAAAATTCAGAACGGGATTCGGGAGGAATTTTATTCCACTCGCTCAAAAAGGTTTCCAACGCATCGTTTGTACAGGCGTCGTCTGAATCAAGAGTTATAAAAAATTCTCCTCTGCTTAGTTTTACGGCATTGTTTGTAGCAATGTGCTTGCCCTGATTTTTTTGGTATACATATTTAATTTCAAAAAAATTGTCCTCTTTTTTAAAGCCGTCTACAACCTTTTTTGTGTCGTCCTCGCTTCCGTCGTCAATTATTATCCATTCAAAATCCTTAAAGGTTTGATTTTTCAGGCATGTATACACCCTAGGAAGCGTTTCTGCTCGGTTGTAAGAAGGAGTGAAAACAGTAATTACAATATTATTCATAGTTTAGCTTCTTTTCAATTTTTTTGTTATTCTGTCTTTTAGCTTTGTCAGTTCTTTTTTATTAAACAGCAGCGGCAGTGAAATTGCGTATCCGATTATTCCGACTGTGAGGCACACAGAAATAAAAGCAACCCAACTTTTAATCGGAACAAAACTGTCTATAATGCAATAAAGAACAAAAATTACAGCAAATGTCAGCCAGCCTCTTGCGATTGACGGATAAAAGATTGTTTTTTTGCGTCCCAGCAGATGAGCTGCGTACATGGGTGTAAAAATAAGTGAACGAAGCCCCATAAGAATCGAGCTTGTTCCTGCTATAAAGTAAACTCCGTAATCTGTCATATTTACCGAAATCAAAACGATGATAAGGCTTGCAAAGCCTATTGACAAATTGACAAATACGGGAAGTTTAAGCTTGTTGCATACCGTATTGAGCATCATAAGAGATTGGGTTTGGCTTGCGCATAAAAAGGTGATACAGGTAAGGACAGACATAATCTGTATGAGTTGTATTTCTTCGGGACCCTTTGTGGGCTGCCAGAGAGTATAAAAACTGTTTCCGAAAGCGATGAAACCGGCGAACGGGACAATGAGAATGAAACTCATGATTTTTGATGTAAACTTTGCCTCATCAACAAGCTCGTTGATTTTTTGTTTTGCATAAAGAATTGTAAAATGAGGTGTAAAAACAGAGCCGAGAGTTACTGTAAGGTTTCCTATGCTGTTGGGCACCGTTTTTGCAATTGACAAAAGTCCCATAAGAGAAGTGCCCAGCGTAAGGTTGCATATGAGCAGGTCAAGACCGGTCATCAAAACATGGCATAACTGCGACAGCGACAGCCACACGCCCGACGCCAAAAGAGATTTTACTATTTTGATGTCAAAAGAGCGTATATCGGTTTTTACCTCAGGCATTATACGCTTTTTGACCGTAATATTTGCAAACAGCAAGAACAGTCCGCTGCCGAGTGCGGCAAGAGCGACATAATATAACTGCGCCGGAAACAGCGCAAACAGCGCAACAACAAGCGAAACTTTAATAAGGTTTGAAATAATATCGCGTATGGAATTTATGTAAATTTTGTTTTTTACAAATGCGGCTGTTGTAAAAATCGCCGTTACCGTACTTACCACAAAGGTTGAAAATGTAAGCGCAAAGGTTATTTTTACACCTTTGATAAGTTCATCGGGAATATTTAACAAAAAATCAAGACAACAGGTTATAGCTGCTGATACAATTAAAATCAACGCCGCTAAAAACAGGTCGGCAACCAGAACCGAGCTGAATATTCTTGAGGCTTTTTCAATATCTCCCTTGTGATATGCAATTGAGATAAAACGACCCGAAATTGAATTTAAAGCCATTGTAATTATTGTGCCGTATTGCACAAAATTGTTTGCAAGCCCTATAAAACCGTAAGCGTCAGAGCCAAGCTCTTTAACAAGGTAGGGTGTTAAGAAAAAGTTTATTCCTACCGTGACGGCAAATGAAACAAGGCTTGCGGCAATGTTAATTGACATTTGCTTGCCGGGGGTTTTGGCCATTTTTATTTTACACTTCCTTCTTTAAGTGCGCATTTTAGTTTGTCAAAATAACTTATTGACCTGTCACGCTGCTGCGTTAAAACCTTTTCAACATTCTTCCAGTCGACAGGTTCGTCAGGGTTTGGTGAAAAGTTCTTTTTTATTTCGTGATTTTTTATTCCGAGTATATTTAACAGCTCTTCCGAACGAATATTTCTTCCGCCCTGAACATCAAGCTCAACGGCAAATTTTTTTCTGTATATTACGGAAAAAGCCGTCGCGTGAAATGAATTTGTGCAGACATACTCGGCGTTTTTAATAAGCCCCACAAACTCGTTTGCCATAACAGGATCAAGGTATGTCACGCCTTTTACCCTGTGTATTCTTTCCTTTTGCAGATAATATATCCTCAGTCCGGTTTTATGGCTTAACTCTTTTGCGTATTCAATCAAACGAATGCTTTTTTTAACATTAAACAAAAATATGTACGGCTCGCAAATAGGTGAAGATGCCATTTCATCCCACTGCTGTGCGGTGAGCAGAAGGGTAGGGTCGATGTTTATCTCGGCTTCTCTGCCCAAGAGTCCTTTTATTATGTTTGCGGCGCTTTTTTCACGGACTGAAAACAGCTGAAAATCGGAAAGCAATCGTTTGTATTCGCCCTTTTTTTCTTCGGGCAGTTCTTTAACCGCAATACTTGCGGCATACGAGTATTTTTGCTCAGGCTTTGCAAAGTCAAGAAAATATACCTTGTCAAAACCCACGCAGTCAGGACTCCATACCTGGTCGCTGCCGGCGATGAAAATAGAATAATCATCTGCCGCCTCCTTAATGCTGACAGCGTCAAACGGACGGCTGAGCTTCATGTATTTTTGTCTGAACTGCACCGATTTTCTTCTGTCGATTCCAACCTGCTTCATAGTAATAAGCGAACGAACAAAAGATTTTAGCTTGTGCTTTTTGCCGACTCTTATTGGTCGTATTAACCTTGTATACATAAACCGGCAGGTGTAGTCTATTATGTCGTTTTCTATGCCGATACTGTCGAGAAATTTTTGCAGCGCATATGCCTGTAGTTTTGCGCCGTAGTTCAATGCCTGATGAAATGTAACTATACCGACTTTTTTCATTATATAATATCCCTCTCAAACTGATGTATCTTTAGATGTGACGGTGTTTTTGTTTTTCGGCATAAATATATAACCATTCCGATTGAGAAAAACCACAATACCGTTACTTGCTTTGTGTAAACCGGATTGCTTGTCAAAGAAAAAACAATCATTAGAATTTGAAAATAAAGCGAGAAGAAACATAAATATAAATTTTCTTGCTCATCTTTGAATTTTTTAATTGCCTTCAGCGTAAATACAAATGCGGAAATAATAAAAACTGCAAAAATTACGCTTCCGACTGCGCCCAGCTCTGCAAATACCTGCAAATAACTGTTGTGACCGTTATAAGACCATTTGTCTCCGCCGACTCTGAGTCCGTGCTCATACGCATATTTTGTGTATGAGCCGAATCCGGCTCCGAATACAGGAAAAGCGGAAGCCATCATAAACAGGTAGCTCCACAAAACATTTCGATCTCCCATTGTTCCGAGGTTATCCTGATCAAGAAAGCGCACAAAAATATTTGCGACCTTAGGAACAAACATCATTATTACAAATAGTGCGGCAAGCGCAACCATAAAGACGCACAAAAGTTTAAAAGCCTTGTTCTTTACCTGAGAAATGAGCATAAACGCGCAAAAGGCAACAATGACCACAACAAAAAGCATTCTTTTGCCCGTAAGCATAAGTGCGAACAAAAAAGCAAGGAGCATAAAAATATCTTTTTTGGCAAGCCTGCCGAAGGCGAAATACCGTGCCATCAAAACAGCTGTTCCGATATTCATAATATAAGCCGCTTCGCCTTTTTCTCTCGCAAATCCCGAGTATGCGCCCGACGAAAGCTCCTTTGTTATCAGCCTTGTTACCTCAGCCGAATGCGTCGGGTTAACTATAAAGCTGAAATATTTTAGCATACAGTTGTCAATGACTGCGCTGATTAAAATCGAAAACGCTATAACAGCGCTGATTACATAGATAATTGTTAAAATTTTTGAGAAATACGATCGGGGCAAATCAATAAAAAGAAGCGTAAACGAACAGGCATAAATCAGCAAAAGCTGCAAGGTTTCGTCTGAATCATATGAATAAAACACCGATATCCCTATATAGGCGACAAGCATTGCCGCAGAAACGGTAATTGTGTTTAGCTCAATTTTTATATCGGATAAAATAAAAACTATCAAAAAAACTATTCCTACGGCGTAAATCAAAGGAAGTCTTACGGCATAGGGCGCGGCGCTACCGCCCGTAACGCATATCACGGGGATTATAACAACCAATAGCATTTGCCATATTTTTTTAAGCGTTATATTTTGCAGTTTCAATTTATTCATAAAATTTCACCGAATTTAAAGTTTATCAAAGTGATCTATCATAAAATAAAACAACTTTTTACTCAGGCGCAGCGTTTTAAAGCGTATAAAATCGTTTTTTGAAAGATAATTTTTCGCAATTTTATAGTCAAAATGTCTTACATATTTGACAAGCTCGTCGGCTTGCTCTTTAAAACTTTCAAGGCCTCCCCGCATATACATAAGCTTATACAAACGCAGAACGGACGAGAGCTTGTTGCAGCGGGCGTTATCTTCGATGGCGGGGTGAGTTTTTATTGTGTTTTCCAGTATCATGTCCGCAATGTAGAGAATATCGAGGTATTTTTCGCTGAATTTTGTAATTGAAGATGAGGACTCACGGCGGAAATAGGTGTATTTGGCTTCGCTTTTCATGCAGATTTTATCTGATTTCAGAGCCGCAAGGTAACAGTAATACTTGTCCTCGTTTATTTTGCGGTCTTCGGGATATTCAATCTCACGGCATATTTCAGCCTTAAACAGCTTTGTGTAAGTTCCGAGATTAATTTTGCCTTTGAAAAAATCACACAAGAATTCTTCGCAGTTGTTCCATATTTTATGTTCTCCCGTTGCGATGTTGCGGATGCTTCCGTCGTCAAATGCAAAACGAAGCTCGCACATTGATATGTCCGCTTTGTCGCTTACCGAAAGCTCATATAAAAACTGATACATATCCCTGTCGGCGATATCGTCACCGTCACAGAAACCTATGTATTCTCCGCTTGCGGCGTTTACACCGGTGTTTCTTGCGGCGGAAACACCGCGGTTGTCCTGGTGTATCGTTTTTACATTTGGGTAAAGATTTTCAAGTCTGTCGCATATTTGGGGACTGCTGTCGGTTGAACCGTCGTCAACGAGTATTATCTCGATGTTTTTGTATGTCTGATTTACAAGGCTTTCTACGGCGGTTTGAATGTATTTTTCTATATTGTAAACAGGTACAATTACTGAAATTTTCGGATATGTCATAATCGGTATTCCTATATTTGTTTCATACATTTTAAAAAGTCCTCAACAGCTGCCCTCATACGAAATCGCTCAGGGCTGCGTCAAGAAATTTCAGCGACTTCTGTCTGTGCTCGTTTACTTTTTCAAGCACGCAATCGTAGTCGATTTTGCGGTCAACTGCAAATATATCATTTGAGTATCTTCTGTCTTCAAGCATATAATTTGTGCAGAAGCTGTCAATTCTTGAGTTTTTTGAGGTTGCGGAATCCTGCGAATATCTGTTGAAAATCATAAACTTCTTTTTATAAAGCATTGAGAATACAGAACCGTGAAAAGAATCGGTAAAGATATATTCAGCGTGCCTTATAAGATTGACAAATTCAGCAGGTCCCACATTATACGGGTTATAATCTCCGAAATTTTTATCCGCCTTGTTGTAAGTGTCCATATGAGGTTCGCTCACGATTTTAAGGCCTTTCTTTTTTGCAAATTTATTAACCGCCTCTCGGTATTCGGGTGTTTTACCGAGGAAATAAGCAAAAATATAAGGTTCGTTGTAAAGGCGATTGTCGGGGATTTCCTCAAGCCATTGCTGCGCGTCAAGCAACAGTACGGGATCAACGGTAACCTCGGCTTTATTTGAACTCAATGATTCAACGATTTGTTTTCCGCTGTTTTCTCTGACGCTTATATATTGGAGTCTGTTTAGGAATGTTTTGTACTTTTTTTTATATTTAGGCTTTATTTGAGATACACCAAAGCTTGCGGCATACGATATTTTTACGGCGCCGTCGGGTGCAAACATAAGATTATAAAAGTCAGAGTTTATGCCGCTCGGCGACCAAAGCTGATCGCTTCCGACCATTACAGCCGTATATTTACGGGCTTGTTCTCTAAGCTCTTGGTATCCGTAATATACGGGCGATAGATTTTGAAAGCGGGTTTTTGAAAAGCTGTCAAACGCCTTGTTCCTGATATCGTTGTTTTGCTTGAGTGCAGGATGAAGTTTAAGCACAAGTTTTTTCTGATAATTTTCAATTATTCTGTCGTTAATAAAGACCGGGTCCAAGAGGTTGGGGATAAACTTAAATAGAAGCGAGGGAGTAATTTTTTTTTGGTATCTTATAATTTCAAAGTCGATCCCTCTTCTTTTCAGCTCTGCCGTCGTGGCGTAGCTTTGGAGCTGGCTTCCGTAATTTCTGTGCTGATAGCAAACACAAATTCCTAATTTCTTCATTTTAAAAACCTTCCGAATAAATATAAATACAGCGTCATTTGTGCTGAAAATCAATTTTCTTTTGAATCAACAACGGTATTTATTTGACTGATTTATTGTTTTGCTTTTTATCAAGTCTTCATACAGCGACGTAAGCTTTTGGGCATAGCTGTCGGGATTAAAATTTTTAAGTGCCGATTCAACAGCGTTTTTGCTCATAACTTTGTATTCGTCATCTGATAAAGCGCATATTTTGTCTATACATCTGCTTAAATCGTCGCTGTCAAACGGCTTGCATATAAAGCCTGTTTTTCCGTCCTCAACAATTTCCGGCAGTCCGCCGCAGTAGCTTACGATAACGGGCTTGCCCTGCGACATAGCTTCCATAATCGCATACGGTCCGTTTTCATACCATTCGCTGGGGAGAATAACGCACTTTGCCTGACTTACATATTTTTTCAGCTCGTCGCCCGATTTAAAGCCGAGCATTTTTATTTTGCCGTTAAGATTATGTTCTTCAATATATGATTTAATTTCATCCTCTACGGGACCCGTGCCGAGGATATAAAGCGGAGCGCTGTTTTTTAGCTTTTCAACTGCTTTTACAAGGGTAAGCACGCCCTTTTCCTCGGAGATTCTTCCGAAGTACAAAAGATAGCCCATGTCGGGGTTATCGCATGAATATACGGTATCAATCGGCAGAAAGTTTTTCATATGTATAATTTTTGAATGGATTATGCCTGATTCTTCAAGCTTTTTCTTGTAAAATTCAGACGGGGTAATAAACAAATCAATATCGTCATAAATACCCATTCTTTTATAGTTAAAGGCTTCGAGAGCCGCAAGAGCGCTTTTGGCGCCTGAGCTTTTAACGCACTTGTTTTTTATGCAGTTAATGTACTTGCCGTTAAGACAAAGCTCACAAATCTTTCCGTTTGAGAGCATCTCGTGATTCGGGCAAACACAGTTTAAATCGTGTATGGTAAAAACGATGGGGATATTGTACTTTTTGATTGCTCTTACGATTGACAGCGTTATGTGGCGGTGGACAAGATTAATATGGACAACATCGGGGCGTTCTTTTTCAATCAGAGCCGAGATATTCTTTTTAGCTTCAAAGGAGTAAAGTACACGAAAACCCGCCTTGATTTTTTGAAGCTTTGAGATATCGCCGTTAAAGTCAACATTGCTTACAAAAAACTTTTCCTGTTCGCAGGGGAGGTTTTTTTCGTCCGCCATAGCAAAATATATTACCTCGTGACCGTGGCTTTCAAGCAGTTTTGCAAGGCCGAAATGATAGGTTTCGCTCCCGCCCTTTACATAGTGATATTTATTTACAAGTAAAATCTTCATTTTTTACCTCAGTGATTGTTTTTTCCCTTTAGTGAACGCACCATGGGATAGAGCTTTGAATGAACAAGTGAAATAACGGCAATCATAAGGCCTTTCGGCATTATATTGCAGACGGTGGTCATAAGTTTTTTTGCCTTTTTGCGGTCGTCGGGGTACTGCGGAAAATCTTTCCAAGGGGACATATCCTTATATTTCAGATAATCGTCTTTAAATGGATGGCTGTTGTTGTCGTTCCACGGGCGTGTTCCCGACATAAAGCAAGAGGTAAAGTGGATTATGTATGGGTCGTTTACGGTTTCGTTGTATTCCTGTTCGCTCAGGTGATGTTCGGGTCTGCGGACTTTCATCAAATCCTTAAAATTAAAATCGAAGAAAACCGTCATCGCGTCGTATTTTGTGTGGATAACCTTTACAAGACCCTTTTTTGAGAGAACGCCGTTTAAAACACCCTGATCGACATAGGTTATGTTGCCGTTGTGGGCGATAATAAACTGCAAAAAATCCTTTTCAATGTTCATCTCACGCCAGCTCTTTAAGTCGATAAGCAGTACACCGTTGTTTGTGTAGGTGCAGTCGGCTGTAAGCCCAAGCTCTGTTTTGTAGCGGTCGCTTCGGCAGTCGTCAACGGCGGCAGCGACGCATTTTCCTAAATCCATATTCCAAAGCTCTGAAAGTGAGTGGCGTATAACCGTATCGCAGTCAAGGTAAATACAGCGGTCAATATCGTCGGGCAGGATGGTGCAGAGAAAGAGCCTGAAAAATGTGCTGATGTTCCATCTGCCGACTTCAATTTCAACGCCCGCCTGTTTATTTAGGTCGGGCTGTTTTATAAAGACGATTTTTCTGCCGTACTGCTCGGTCAAATCGGTAAAGCGCTTTTTGTTTTCGTCGGAAATATTATTGTCAATCATAAAAATGTTGATTTCGTCGGCGTCCTTGTTATTGAAAAGCAAAGAGCATATCGAAACGCCCGCAATGGGCGAATAGCTGTCAGAGCTTGAATATACGATGTTCATTATATCCCTCAATTTTTTAGTTTCTTTATTTAAGATATTTTTCCTCAAATTCCTTAAATGACTGAAGATTTTTGTCCTTGTCGGCAAGAATCAGATTTTGCGCTCCGCCGATTTCGTCAAACGGCCAATCAACTGCCAAATCGGGGTCATTGTACATAATGCCGTCGTCGTATTCTCCGTAGAATTTCTCTCCGCATTTATATGAAACGATTGACGGCTCCAAAACGAGATAACCGTGTGCAAAATGCTCAGGGACATAAAGCTCGTTCATATTTTCTTCGGAAAGATAAAAGCCCTGCCACTTTTTAAAGGTGGGGGAGCCCTTCCGCAAATCTACAATCACGTCAAAAACCTTTCCCTTTACGCATCGTACAAGCTTTGCCTGCTCGTGCACACGCTGAAAGTGCAGGGCACGGATAACGCCCTTATGAGAAACGGTGTAAAAAACCTCGGCAAGGTTGTGTTCAAGGCCGTTTGCTTCAAAAACTTCCTTGGAATAATCTTTGATAAACGCTCCTCTGACATCGGTAGCACAAAACGGCTTTATAAGAAACGCACCGTCAAAGTCGGTTTTGCAAAACTCAAATTTCTGCATCATAAAACATCTCTCCAAACGCAAATTTTTTAATCGCTTGTTTTGAGCTTAACAATCAAAACACAGCAAAAAGGGCGAACACAGTCCGCCCGTAGGTTAGTCAACAGACTTAATCCACTCCATTGTAAGCCTTGTTCCCTCCGCAAAGCTTATCGTAGGCTTAAAATGGCAGTCGGTTTCAATATCCGTTGTGTCAAATGCTTCAAGCGGCATATTTACGCCTGTAAAAGGCACATCGCCGAAAATCGGTTTAGCGTCGGG
>CALYBP010000040.1 GCA_944415425.1 uncultured Ruminococcus sp.
AGGTTATATTGTTAGAGAATGGTGCCAAGTTCCCTCTAATTTCCGTTGTGAGGGTGATCTTGACACCTTTTTAAAAAATGCGGGAATTCCGGGTATTTACGGAATCGACACCCGCGCTCTTACAAGAATCGTGCGTGAGTACGGCGTGCTTAACTGTAAGATAAGCTATTCCTCAGAGGTAAGCAAAGAAGAGCTTGAAGAAATAAAAAATTATGTGATTGAGGACGCAGTTGAAAGCACAACAATAAAGGAGAATGAAACATACAAGGCTGAAAACCCCGAATACAATGTGGTTTTAATGGACTTCGGCGCAAAGCACAATATCGGCCGTGAGCTTGTTAAGCGAGGCTGCAACCTTACTGTTGTGCCCGCAGGCACTACGGCACAGGAAATTATTGATATGAAGCCCGACGGAATTATGCTTTCAAACGGCCCCGGAGACCCTGCGAAAAATACGGGAATAATTGAGGAGCTGAGAAAGATTTGCGACGCAAAAATCCCGACATTCGGAATTTGTCTCGGACATCAGCTTCTTGCGCTTTCCCAGGGAGCAAAGACGGAAAAGCTCAAATACGGTCACCGAGGCGCAAATCAGCCTGCAAAGGAAATTGAAACCGGTAGAGTTTACATAACCTCACAGAACCACGGCTATGCCGTTGTAAACGACAGTTTGCCCGAAAACGGAGTTGTAAGCTTTGTAAACGGCAACGACAACACCTGCGAGGGCGTAAGATACACCGATATGCCTGCGTTCTCCGTTCAGTTCCATCCCGAAGCCTGCGGAGGACCGCTTGACACGGCATTTTTGTTTGACCGCTTTATAGATATGATTAAGGAAAACAAAAACAAGTAAGAGCTAAAAACTAAATCAGAAAAAGTAAATCATAAAAGCGAAAAAATTTGGATAAGGAATGATTTTATGCCACTCAAAAAGGATATAAAAAGAGTTATGGTAATCGGCTCGGGTCCTATCGTAATCGGACAGGCTGCCGAGTTTGACTATGCGGGCACACAGGCTTGCCGCGCGCTCAAGGAAGAGGGTCTTGAGGTTATTCTGGTCAACTCAAACCCCGCTACAATAATGACAGACAATGCAATGGCAGATAAAATATATATTGAGCCTCTTACGCTTGAAACCGTCAAGAGAATTATTAAAAAGGAGCGTCCCGACAGCCTCCTTTCTACTCTCGGAGGTCAGACGGGCCTTACGCTTTCAATGCAGCTTGCTAAAGAGGGATTCCTTGACAAGTACGGTGTAAAGCTTCTCGGCGCAAATCCCGAAACTATCGACAAGGCTGAGGACAGACAGCTCTTTAAAGATACTATGGAGTCGATAGGTCAGCCCTGTATTCCGTCGATAGTTGTAAACGATGTAGAATCGGCTGTTAAATTCGCGGACGAAATCGGTTATCCGGTAATTATCCGTCCGGCGTTTACGCTCGGCGGCACAGGCGGCGGTATTGTTAACAACGAGTCAGAGCTTCGTGAAATTACTTCTAACGGTTTGGAACTTTCTCCTATTACTCAGGTTCTTGTTGAAAAATGTATTTCGGGCTGGAAAGAAATTGAGTTTGAGGTTATGCGTGACAGCGACGCCAATGTTATCACCGTCTGCTCAATGGAAAACTTTGATCCAGTCGGCGTTCACACGGGAGATTCGATCGTTATCGCGCCTACCGTTACGCTTGCCGACAAAGAGTATCAGATGCTCAGAAGTGCGGCTCTTAATATTATTTCCGCGCTAAAAGTAGAGGGCGGATGTAACTGCCAGTTTGCACTTAATCCGGAAACCTTTGAGTATGCGGTTATTGAGGTTAACCCACGTGTATCGCGTTCATCGGCGCTTGCGTCAAAGGCGACGGGTTATCCTATCGCAAAGGTTGCGGCAAAAATCGCAATCGGTTATACACTTAACGAAATTAAGAACGCCGTTACGGGTTCAACATATGCCTGCTTTGAGCCTGCTCTTGACTATGTTGTTGTAAAATTCCCCAAATGGCCGTTTGATAAGTTTGTATACGCAAAGCGTACTCTCGGTACACAGATGAAGGCTACGGGAGAAGTAATGGCAATTGCCCCGACCTTTGAGCAGGCTATTATGAAAGCCGTAAGAGGTGCAGAAATTTCGCATAACACTCTTGATGACAAGGAGTTTTGCGAGCTTTCAAACGCTTCCGTGCATGACAGACTCAGCGTGTGCGATGACAGAAGAATATTCTGCGTGTATGAAGCTTTAAAAAGAGGAATTTCGGTGGAAGAAATCCACAATATTACAATGATAGACGAGTGGTTTCTTGAAAAGCTTAAAAATATAGTAAATTTGGAAAACGAGCTAAGACAAGGTGAGCTCACCGAAGAGCTTTATGTTCGTGCGAAAAATATCGGCTTCCTTGATAAGAGCATCGAAGAAATCACGGGTAAAAAGGTAGAAAATCCGCTTGTGCCCGTATATAAAATGGTTGATACATGCGCTGCGGAATTTGCAGCGGAAACTCCGTATTTTTATTCCACATTTGACAAGGAAAATGAAGCCGAGGAGTTTATAAACGAGCGTCAGGACGGCAAAAAGACCGTAATCGTATTCGGTTCGGGACCTATCAGAATCGGTCAGGGAATTGAATTTGACTACGCTTCGGTTCATTGCGTTTGGGCGCTTAAAAAGGCGGGCTACGATGTAGTAATCGTAAACAACAACCCCGAAACAGTTTCAACAGACTTTGATACTGCCGACAGACTTTATTTTGAGCCTCTTACAACAGAAGATGTTATGGGCATTATAAAAACAGAAAAGCCCTACGGCGTTGTTGTTGCGTTCGGCGGTCAGACGGCTATAAAGCTTACAAAATTCTTAAGCGATAACAATATCAATATTCTCGGCACCTCATATGACGCCATTGATATGGCAGAGGACAGAGAGCGTTTTGACGAGCTTCTTGAAAAATATCATATTAAACGTCCGAAGGGCGTTACCGTTATGACAACTGAAGAGGCGTTGAATGTAGCTTCGACAATAGGCTATCCTGTTTTGCTTCGTCCCTCATATGTTCTCGGCGGTCAGAATATGATTATCGCATTTAACGAGGACGATGTTAAGGAATATATGGCGATTATTCTTGCTCAGAACATTGAAAACCCGATTCTTATTGACAAATACCTCCAGGGCACAGAGCTTGAGGTTGACGCAATCTGTGACGGTGAGGACATCTTGATTCCGGGTATTATGGAGCATATTGAGCGTGCGGGCGTACATTCGGGCGACTCAATAGCTGTTTATCCCGCATGGAATCTTTCCGACGAAATGACCCAAATCATCATTGAAAGCTCTAAGAACCTTGCGATTGAGCTTAGAACAAAGGGTCTTGTAAATATTCAGTATCTCATTTACAAGGACGAGCTGTATGTAATTGAGGTTAATCCCCGTTCGTCCCGTACAATTCCTTATATCAGCAAGGTTACGGGTGTTCCGATGGTTGATCTCGCAACGAGAGCAATGCTCGGCGAAAAGCTCAAGGATATGGGATACGGTACAGGCCTTTACAGAAAGAGTCCGTATGTTGCGGTAAAAGTACCCGTATTCAGCTTTGAAAAGCTCATCAATGTTGACAACCACCTCGGACCCGAAATGAAGTCAACCGGCGAGGTATTGGGTATTGCGGGCACGCTTGAGGAGGCGCTCTACAAGGGTCTCATAGCTGCCGGCTACAAGATGAAGAAGAACGGCGGCGTATTTATCACCGTTCGTAATTCCGACAAAGCCGAAATCGGCGAAATCGCAAAGAAATACTACGACCTCGGATTTACAATTTACGCTACCGAGGGAACGGGCGAGGTGCTTAAAAAGTACGGTATAGACGCAGTTTTGGTAAAGAAAATCCACGAGTCTAAGACAAGCAATACGCTCACATTGATTGAGTCGGGCAAGATTCAGTATGTTATCTCGACATCGGCAAAGGGAAGAATACCGTCAAGAGATTCGGTTAAAATCCGCAGAAAAACAGTTGAGAGAAATATTCCGTGTCTTACATCGCTTGATACGGCAAATGCGCTTGCAGACTGCCTGAAGAGCCACTACACACAGCACAGCACGGAGCTTATTGATATTAACAATATGAGAGAGGAAAAGGAAATGCTAAAGTTTACGAAGATGCAGGGCATCGGAAACGATTATATCTATTTCAGCACCTTTGACCAGGAAATCAATAATCCCGAAGCACTTGCGGTAAGACTTTCCGACAGACATTTCGGAATCGGCGGCGACGGCATTATCCTTGTTTGTCCGTCAAAGGTTGCAGACGCCAAAATGAAGATGTATAACCGTGACGGTTCCGAGGGCAAAATGTGCGGAAACGGCATTCGTTGTGTAGGCAAATTCCTCTATGACCACGGTATGGTTAATTACGCTGAAAAAGATGAAATTACTGTTGAAACCCTCAGCGGAATAAAAACGCTTAAAGCGTTTACAACAGGCGGAGAGGTAACAAGACTGAGAGTTGATATGGGCAAGGCAATTCTTGACCCGAAGGAAATCCCCGTTGCCATTAATAAAGATAAGGTTGTAAACGAGCCTGTTAAGATAGGCGACAAGGAGTACAATATTACCTGCGTATCAATGGGTAATCCGCACTGTGTAGTGTTTATGGACGATATTGACAATCTTGATATAGAGAAGATAGGATCACAGTTTGAATTTGACAAGCTCTTCCCCGAAAGAGTAAATACGGAGTTTGTAAGCGTTATCGATGAGCATACAATCAAGATGAGAGTATGGGAGAGAGGCTCGGGTGAAACCTGGGCTTGCGGAACAGGCGCCTGTGCGGTTGCGGTTGCGGCGTGTGAAAACGGATTCTGCAAAAAAGGCGAGGACATCAAGGTTAAGCTTATCGGCGGCGATCTTATCATAAATTACACCGATGATACGGTGTATATGACAGGCAATGCCGAAAAGGTATTTGACGGAGAGGTAGAGGTGTAAAAGCGGTGGAAATCAAAAAAAATAAAAAATATATATTTGTCACGGGCGGCGTTGTTTCGGGTCTTGGCAAAGGTATCACAGCCGCATCTCTCGGCAGGCTTTTAAAGGCGAGAGGCCTTAAAATAGTTGCACAGAAGCTTGACCCGTATATCAACGTTGACCCCGGCACTATGAGTCCGTATCAGCACGGCGAGGTTTTTGTTACGGAGGACGGAGCGGAAACCGACCTTGACCTCGGTCACTATGAACGCTTTATTGACGAGGACTTGAACAAGTATTCAAACCTTACAACGGGCAAGGTGTATTCAAATGTGCTTGAAAAGGAACGCAGAGGCGACTATCTCGGAAAAACCGTTCAGGTAATTCCGCACATCACAAATGAAATAAAATCTTTTATATACAATGTGGGCGAAAAGACAAACGCCGATGTTGTAATTACCGAAATCGGCGGAACGGTGGGCGATATTGAGAGCCAGCCGTTTTTGGAGGCTATCCGTCAGGTGTCGCTTGAGGTGGGCAGAGAAAACAGTATTTTTATCCATGTTACACTCGTGCCGTACATAAAGGGCAGTGAGGAGCATAAGTCAAAGCCTACACAGCACTCGGTTAAGGAGCTTCGCTCTTTGGGTATTAATCCCGATATAATCGTTCTTCGCTGTGATGAGCCGCTTGAGGACAGCATATTTGACAAGATTGCGCTTTTCTGCAATGTAAAGCCAGACTGTGTAATCGAAAACATTACGCTTCCCACCCTTTATCAGGCTCCGCTTATGCTTGAAAAGAGCAATTTCTCGAATGTTGTATGCCGTGAGCTCAACATAGCGGTTGACCAAAAGCCCGACCTCACCGAATGGGTTGAAATGCTTGAAAGAATCAATAACCGCACAAAGAAGTGCAAAATTGCACTTTGCGGAAAGTATGTTGCGCTTCATGACGCATATCTTTCGGTTGCCGAGGCTCTCAGACACGGCGGATATGAAAACGGCGCCGATGTTGAGATCAAGTGGGTTGACTGCGAGCTTATTACAAAATATAAGGTAGAAGAGCTTTTGGGCGATGTCGACGGTATTCTTGTTCCCGGCGGATTCGGCAACAGAGGTGTTGAGGGCAAGGTTATGGCGGCGCAGTATGCCCGTGAAAACAATATTCCGTACCTCGGAATTTGCCTCGGTATGCAGACAGCCGTTATCGAGTACGCAAGAAATGTTCTCGGCTATGAAGACGCAAACAGCGGAGAGTTTGCTCCTGAAGGCAAGCACAATGTTATTGACCTTATGCCCGAACAGCTCGGCATTGAAAATATGGGCGGTACGATGCGTCTGGGCGCATATCCCTGCGTCATAAAGGACGGTTCAATGATGGAAAAAGCTTACGGCGAAAAGGAAATTGCCGAACGCCACCGTCACCGCTACGAGTTTAACAACGATTACAGAGAGGAAATTGAGAACGCGGGAATGAAGATTACGGGTACATCCCCCAACGGACTTCTTGTCGAGGCCGTTGAGATTCCCGAAAATCGCTTCTATGTAGGCGTGCAGTATCATCCTGAGTTTAAGTCACGCCCCAACCGTGCTCATCCTCTTTTCAGAGAATTTATCAAGGCGTCGCTTGAAAAATAATTTACTTTAGACGCAAAAAGACACAACAGATAGTGTCCGTAAATTATAAAAAGGACTGATAGTAATGAAGATAAATAAGAATTTTGACAATCTCGTGCCCAACTATCTTTTTGCAGATGTCGCAAAGAGAACCGCCGAGTTTGCAAAGGCAAATCCCGACAAGAAGATAATCAAGCTCGGAATCGGCGATGTAACTCTTCCGCTTGCTCCCGTTGTAATTGAGGCAATGAAAAAAGGCGTTGAGGATCTTGCGCACAAGGAAACATTTAAGGGCTATCCCGACTATGAGGGTTATGAGTTTTTAAGAGAGGCAATTTCCGGCTACTACAAGAGCTTCGGCGTTGAGGTTTCTGCCGATGAAATTTTTGTGTCCGACGGTGCAAAGTCGGACTGCGGAAATATCGGAGATATTTTTGACAAGGATAATGTCGTGCTTGTTACAGACCCGGTTTATCCCGTGTATGTTGATTCAAATATTATGGCAGGCAGAAAGATTGTTTACGCCGCTTCCACCGAGGAAAACGGATTTGCCGCACTTCCCGACAAGAGCGTAAAGGCAGATATAATTTATCTTTGTTCTCCTAACAACCCCACAGGCTCTGCCTACAACACGGAACAGCTCAAAATGTGGGTTGATTACGCACTTGAAAACAACGCAATTATCCTTTATGACGCAGCCTACGAAGCGTTTATTACCGAGGACGATATTCCCCGTTCTATCTTTGCAATAGAGGGGGCAAGACAGTGTGCAATCGAGATGTGCTCACTTTCAAAGACAGCGGGCTTTACGGGTACTCGCTGCGGTTACACGATTATCCCCAAAGAGCTTGAGCGTGACGGTCACAACATCTACGCAACTTGGTATCGCCGCCAGGCAACCAAGTTCAACGGCGTTTCATGGCCCGTTCAGTGTGCCGCTGCGGCTGTATTCAGCGAGGAAGGTCAAAAGCAGATTAAGGAAAACATCTCTTATTATCAGGGCAACGCAAAGATTATCGCATCTGCTCTCGATGAGCTCGGAATTTACTACACGGGCGGTAAAAACTCACCTTATATTTGGCTCAAGTGTCCCAACAATATGGGAAGCTGGGAATTCTTCGATCTGCTTCTTAAAGAGGCAAATGTTGTAGGTACTCCGGGCGAGGGCTTCGGCGAAAACGGCGCAGGTTACTTCCGACTTACATCTTTCGGCGACAGAGAAAATACAATAGAGGCTGTTGAGCGAATTAAAAAGCTTCTTAAAAACATATAAAAATTTCGGGCAGATGTTACATCTGCCCGTATTTAACATAAGTTTTAATATATACTGCGTATGTCAAAAATTCTGCAAGACAAAATATAGCACCTGTCTTTTTGCGACAGGTGCTTTTTAATGCAAAATCTTCAGTACAAATTATTTTAGAGCCAAAAGCTTTTTATCAAACTTTTGCGATTCAATAAGCTTTGAAAGCGGAAGTCCGAGAATGAACAGAACAGCAAGCTCACCGAGAGCAACAAGCCCGCCCTGAAGTAAGAAGCTGAGGAAGTGGAAACCGCCTTCCACAAAGAAAAATTCAATTTCAAAGCCTACAATAATTCCGTTTGCAAGCGCCGGCATAAGTGCGGCAGCAACGGGAAGTCCCAAAATTCTCTTGTTTCTGAGCAGATACATGAGAAGTGCGGCAACAAGACTTGCAAGTGAGCCGAAAATCAAATCGTAAGGGCCGAGCGTTGAAAGCGAGCTGATGTTTGCGATAACGCAGCCGATTGTAAGTCCCGGAATTGCGGCGGGTGTGTAGAGTGCAAGGATTGTTAAAACCTCGGAAACCCTAAACTGAACAGCCATCGAGGCACTGCCCGGCAGCAGGGTGTTCTGAAGTATAGTCAGGACAGCGTAGAGTGCGGCGATAACGGCAGCCTGCACAATGTACATTGTGGATTTTGTTTTCATATTAAATTCCTCCGTAGTGTTTTTTTAGAGTCTGGATTTTGCGAACAGACTTTTAATAATATAACATATAAATATTAAAAATGCAATTGACGGAATACAAGATTTACTGTAAAATTAAGTTACCGATTATGTACAGGATGATTGTATTGAAAATAAAATTGATATTCAAAAATTTGTGCGGAATTGCGTTTGCGGTAATTATTATCGCCAATATGTGCGGCTGTAATTTTGTTAACGGTATTGTATTTAATGGCTCTGTTTCTCAGACATCTTCTGAGCAGACCGAACCCTCAACACAAGCTGTACCCGAGCGTAATGTTGATACAAGTTACGGGTATAATAATCTCTCCGATGAAAGTTTAAAGGATGTTTATGTTAAAATTGACGAGTATGCGCAAAACGGCGACTCAGATCCGATAAATCTTGAAAAGGTATTTGATGACAAGCAGTTAAGCGAGGCTATCGCAGCTTACAGAAACGACCATCCCGAGGTTTTCTGGCTTGAGGGTAATTTTAAGTGTACTATAATGTATAACAATACTTATTTGTATTTGCAGTACAAGGCTCAGGCTGATGAGCTTGATGAAATGAAGTCGAAATTTAACGCCGTGCTTGATAAAGCCGTAGCAGATGCCCCGAAAAATTCATCGCAGTATGAGCTTGAATTATATGCAAATGATTATATAGTGGATAACTGCGAATATGATTATGATTCTTTGGAAAGTGAAACAATTCTCAAAAACGAAAACGACGCATACGGCGTTTTTGTGGATAAAAAAGCAGTATGCGAGGGCTATGCGAGAGCCTTTCAGCTTTTGTGCAACCGATTAGGTATTGACTGCGTAAATATCACGGGTTACGGCGACGATATGCTTCATCAGTGGAACTGTGCGCTCATAGACGGCGAGTGGTATTATGTTGATGTAACATGGAACGATGAAAGCCAGGAATGTGATTTTCCGAGCTATAATTATTTTAATACTGAGCCGGAGGCTTTTGAAAAACATCATACTGATTTTCCGCTGTATAAAGATGTGTCTTATGATGAATACAGTCAGGATTCTTTCTGTTACAATCTTTTTGTGCCTGAGTGCACCGCTGAAAAATACTGTTATTACAGTTATAGCTGTGTTACATTTCATGATTACGGAGACGCAGACAAAATCTCCGACGATATTGCAAAAGCCTCGTCAAAAGGCGAGGAATATTACAGGTTCGTTATATCGGATGAGATTGATTTTATCTCAACGGTAAACGATATTGTAGAAAACGGGTATTTGTATGAATGGATCGGCGACGCCAACTATAAAAACGGATATAATCCCGAATTAAACGGAGAATGTACTGTTTATTACGATGAGCCGTTTAGAGTTGTAATTGTTAAGCTCAATTACATATAATCAAAATTAAAGCAGGGTGAATTAAATGAATTATGATGTCAGAAAATTTAAACTTATCTCGAACATAGAAATTGCAGACGGAATTTTTGATATGAGGGTGCAAAACAATGAAATCGCGCCGCTTGCAAGGTGCGGTCAGTTTGCCCACGTTTATGTTCCGTCAAAAACCCTGAGAAGACCTATCTCCGTTTGCGACAGCCAAGACGGAGTTTTAAGGCTTGTGTATCAGGTCAAGGGCGAGGGTACAAAACTTATGTCAGAGATGAAGCCTTTAACTGATGTGGACATTCTTGCCCCTTTGGGAAACGGATTTAAAATTGAAAAAGGTAAGCGCTACTGTCTTATCGGAGGCGGAATAGGCGTTCCGCCTATGTTATACACCGCAAAGCAAACCGAAAATCCACTTGTCATAACAGGTTTTCGCAATAAATCTCTTGTTATTTTACAGGATGATTTTAAAAATGCAGGCGCAGAGCTTGTGCTTGCAACCGACGACGGAAGCGCGGGAATTCACGGTTTTGTAACAGATGTTTTAAAAGAAAAGATAAACGAGGCGGACGAGGTATGCGCCTGCGGCCCGACCCCTATGCTCAGGGCCGTGGCTCAGGTGTGCAAAGAAAACTCAAAGCCGTGCCAGGTTTCGCTTGAGGAGAGAATGGCGTGCGGAATAGGAGCTTGCCTTGTTTGTGCCGTTAAGGTGCGAAAAAACGGCGAGGAAATTATGCAGCATGTTTGTAAAAACGGACCCGTATTCAACGCAGAGGAGGTAGTGTTTTAATGGCTGATTTATCTGTAAAAATAGCAGGGGTTGAGTTTAACAATCCCATTATTGCCGCTTCCGGAACATTTGGATTCGGAAAAGAATACTCGGAATTTTATCCGCTTGAAAATCTCGGCGGAATTTCCTGCAAGGGCATTACATTGCAGAAAAGAGACGGAAATCCTCCTCCTCGGGTTGCAGAAACGCCTTCGGGTATGCTCAATGCGGTAGGACTTCAAAATCCGGGTGTTGATGTGTTTATCAAGGAAGATTTGCCGTGGCTTAAACAACAAAACACGGTCGTTATTGCGAATATCGCCGGAAATACGCCCGAAGAATACTGCGAAATGGCGGAAAAACTCAGCGATACCGATGTGGATATGATTGAAATGAATATTTCCTGCCCCAATGTCAAGAGCGGCGGCGTACAGTTCGGCACGAGCTGTGAATCTGTCGGTGCAATTACAGACGCCGTCAGAAAGCACTGTACAAAACCGCTTATAGTAAAGCTAAGCCCTAATGTGACGGATATTGTGTCTATCGCAAAATCCGCCGAGTCAAACGGTGCCGACGCAATATCAATGATAAACACCCTTACGGGTATGAGAATCGACATCAATACACGCCGTCCGATTATCCGCAACAATACGGGCGGAATGAGCGGCCCCGCCGTTTTCCCCGTTGCCGTAAGAATGGTATGGCAGGTTTCGGGAGCTGTAAATATCCCCATAATAGGAATGGGCGGGATTTCAAGCTGGCAGGACGCCGCTGAAATGCTTATTGCGGGCGCTTCTGCGTTGCAGATAGGAACGGTTTTGTTCTCAGACCCTTACGCACCTATTAAAATTAACGAGGGGCTTAACAAATTCCTCGATGAAAACGGATTGAAGAGCGTGTCCGAGCTTACAGGCACAATTAAACCGTGGTAAGATATATTTAGTTTGGAATAATTTATATTATAAAGTCCACAATAATTCGGTAGGAGTGATTATTGTGGACTTTTTGCATATTTTAATTACCGCACCTGTTTCAATATTGGTTTTGTTTTTGCTTTCAAAGCTGATAGGGAACAAACAGATGGCAAACCTTAACCTGTTTGACTACATTAACGGAATCACAATAGGTTCTATTGCGGCGGAAATGGCAACAAACGGATTTGACATATTTTTGGAATGTCTGTTTGCTCTTGTGATTTATGCAGGCGCAGTAATCTTATTATCTTATCTTTCACAAAAATCCGTAGTGCTCAGACGGTTATTTACAGGCAGAACGGTAGTGCTTTATGACATGGGAAAGATTTATAAAAGAAATTTTATGACTGCCAAAATTGATATGAACGAGTTTTTGTCAACGCTTAGGAACAAGGGGTATTTTTGTTTGGACGATATTGAGACTGTTTATCTTGAAGAAAACGGTCAAATATTCGTATTGCCGAAAAAATGCAAAAGTCCTGTTACTGCGTCCGATTTGAAAATTCATGTTGACCGTGCAAGACCTGAAATTGTTGTAATTTCCGACGGAAAGATTTTTGAAAAAAATTTAAAATGCACGGGAAACAATTTGCAATGGCTTAAAACTCGGCTCAAACAACAGGGGAAACAGCAAAATGAGGTGTTTTTGGCGGTTTGCCGCAATAAAAACGAGCTTAAAATATACGATGTTTCCGATAAACAAGATATTAACGACCCGTTTGAATGATTATATTTTACTTTGGAAAATTTATTGTTTGCATATTAAACGGACGGTTTGTCATCGGCGTTTACACACTTCTAAAAATTTTTATTAAATCATATTATGCTAATAGCTTGATACAGAAAATTTGCTGTGTTAGGGTATATTTAGTGTATGGTGATGCGTATGAAAAAAATGTTGTGTGTATTTATGGGTGTTCTTGCTATTGCAATTTCTGTTATACCTTTGTTTGGCGGGCGTGATATAACAAACAGCAACTATATAAAATATGTGGAATTTAATGTTACAAAATCCGCATTACAGGCGGCGATAGAACTTGATACTGCGTCTCAGGGCGAAAAAAACAAGTTAGATTACATAACATTGCTCTCTTACCTGGGGGCAAAATACGGGGGCGACTTTTCAAAGTATAAATATTCCGATATGACCGATTTTGCAGAAAAAATCGCAGACGGTAAAAAGGAAAAAGATTTGACAAAGGATATGCAGTATTACGATTATTACAAAGAGGCATATACAGCCGCTTTAAGCGGTATGGTCGGCTCATATGAGGAGGAGCGAGAGGCGGACAACGGAAACAAAATAACCGAGCAAAATTACGGCATAAGGTGGTTTTCGCCGATTGCCAAAACTTTTCCTTATTCGTGCTACGATGATTTCGGAGCGCCGAGAAGCTACGGCTATTCACGCCCGCATCTCGGACACGATATGATGGCGGCTGTGGGTACTCCCGTAATTGCCGTTGAATCTGGCAAAGTTGAGTGTTTGGGGTGGAACAAATACGGCGGCTGGAGAATCGGAATCCGCTCAAACGACGGAATGAGATACTGGTATTATGCTCATCTGCGGCAGAACAGGCCGTATGCCGAAAATCTCCGAGAGGGTGATACGGTTAAGGCGGGAGATGTAATCGGCTATGTCGGTAGAACGGGATACAGCGACACGGAAAACACAAACGGCATAACACAGAGCCATCTGCACATAGGCTTGGAACTTGTTTTTGACGAAAGCCAAAAGGAAAGCGACAACGAGATATGGATTGATTTATACGCAATAACAAGTATTCTTGAACAACACCAGAGTGCGGTTTTGCGAAACAGCGAAACCAAGGAATTTACTCGTCAGTTTGATTTTAATGAAATTGAATAGAATAAAAAGCCACTCTGTTTTGTTAAATAAAACAGAGTGGCTTAAATTAATTTACATGATTTCCGTAAGGCACAAAAATTAAATACATATTCATTAAAAATCCCGTTATTAACGGTATAAACTCTAAAATAAACATCTGGCTGAATAAAAAATCCGAAATTGATAAAATAAAATATATTGCAGTCAGAAAAATAAACCCGAAAATTATAATATTAAATATAGTATTTTTAGAGGTGTTTTCGTTTGCGTATATTTTATACTTAAATACCAATCCGGCAGATGACCATGTTGCAGTGATTATAAACAACAAATTAATAATGATAAATTCAATTATTAAAGAAATTGAGTCTATATTAAGAATACCGTAACTGTCCGAATTATACATAATATAGTAGATAGCCGTTATTGCAAAGTTTGATATTGAATGTGAAATAGTGCAGGCGAAAAAATGATACCATTTTTTTATAAAATATGTATCAAGTACAAGCAGAGCAAAAACCAGAAGAAAACATAAAAACCCGGTCGTTGTTGAGTGTAAAAACACGGCAGAAAATACGCAGAATAAAGCCGCCAAATAATTAATGATATAACATACGATAATTTTTTTATTACGGCTTATGTTACTGATTTTTTTCATTTTAGCACTCCTTTTTGCATTTGTATTAACATTGTACTAATATAATAATACATTTATTTGCTAAAGTCAATAATAAATTGAAAAAGGCAAAATGACAAAGATCTTGTGCTTATGGAGACTCTTGTTATTAAGAACATAAGAATAACTGCAAAAACCACTGACAGAGTATAAAAATATAAATTAGCATTTGATTAATTTAAATAATAAGTAAATTACAGCATCAGACAATGAAGCATTATTGCTTGTTGTACTTGCAATAAACATTTTTTGAATTCATAACCAACGAAATAGTCAGAGTCAATAATGTCTTGTGATACTTCTTCTCCTCTGAAAAAGGGTGGGCAGGGATTCAATATTGCACCTTCATTTGCCATGTTCATTAAATGTTTAGTGATTTGACATTTCTTAAAAGCATCAAGTGCAGATGCCGGTAATGAATCAGTGCAAATAACATCTTTATCTTTGACCGCTTTTTCAATATCATAATGCGATACTATTCCCTCAATTTCATAACCTTTTCCGCAGCACTGCTCTAATTCAAATCCAAATAATTCAGAAGCTTCTTTCCATGCATAACCTATATTTCCATTCACTCCGCAGAAAAGAAACTTATCGTTTTTAAAGTTATCTCTTATTTTGGAGAGTGCATATAAATCTGAAAGTATTTCACATGGATGATTTATATTTGTCATTGCATTAATCACAGGTACAGAAGAATACCTTGAGATTTTCTCTATTACATTAATGTCTTTGTGCCTTACAATAACTATATCAGCCCAATTATTTAAGTATCCGATAACATCTTGCAAATTTTCTTTTTTATCAAGTGTTTCTGTAGGAAATAAAATTGTCTGACCGCCTAATAAGAAAACGCCTTTTTCAAATGTAACTCTTGTCCTGATACTCGAATTAGGGAAGAACATTACGATTGTTTTGCCATTTAATTTATTTGCATATTTTCCTTGTGAGATTTCATCAACAATTTCAAATAAATTATTAATTTCATCTATGCTGAAATCTGTTAATCTAATAAGATTTTTCATTAATTTATCAACTCCACTAAACAAAATTTGACGAAAAATAAAATTTTTCATTTTATCAATCAGTCATTTTAAGTATCATAGCACACATAAATAAAATTGTCTATTAAATCACTTTGCCTCCAAGCAGCATTTCAATCAAAAAAGAGGATGAAAAGCGGAATTAATTTTGATATGTCCTTCAAAAGTGTCTAAATTTTTGAATTTACTTCATTTTGCATAAGGGCGGTTTTTTAACATCAAAATTTGAAAAATTTACAAATAATAAAATTAAATACAGTACACAAAATACTATTGCGGCGATAAATTGAGAAGTCAAACAGCCGCTTAAATTATAAAAATAAAATTTTAAAAGTTTTGAAAAAAGGAGAAAAACAATATGTCAAGTAACAAAAATCAGCTTAATGTGCCGCAGGCAAAAGAAGCTATGGAGCGTTTTAAGATGGAGTGTGCAAACGAAGTAGGCGTTAACCTCAAGCAGGGTTACAACGGCGACATTACTTCAAGAGAAGCAGGTTCGGTCGGCGGACAGATGGTTAAAAAGATG
>CALYBP010000041.1 GCA_944415425.1 uncultured Ruminococcus sp.
TTCTTTTGTTTTTGTCCTTTCTTTCCCATAAAAAATATGCACCTCCAAAAGTGTCTAACTTTTGGGGTGCATATCATTGAATCGGTCGGGTTTTGTTTTGCATGAATTTATAGGTTTTAATCATTCACCGTGTAGCCTTGATCCTCAACCGCCTTTTTGAGAACTTCATAGGGAACATCTTTGTTAAGTGTAACAACCGCCGTCCCCTTTTCATGGCTAACGCAGGCATCTTCTACCCCGCTGATCTCCTCAAGCGATTTTTTGACACGCGCCTCGCAGTGCTGGCACATCATACCTTCGATTTTAAGTGTTTTTGTCATTTTGCATTCATCCTTTTCTGATTTTATTTTTGCCGATTTATTTTTATCGGTTTTATCTAAGTGAATTTTTACAAAGTTAAGGCGCAGAGCGTTCGTAACTACGCAAAAACTTGATATGCTCATTGCCGCCGCCGCAAGCATAGGGCTTAGGCTCCAGCCTGTAAGAAAAATAAACACACCTGCCGCAACAGGGATTCCGATTACATTATAAAAGAATGCCCAAAACAGATTTTCGTGGATTATTCTAAGCGTTGATCTGCCGAGCCTTATTGCCGCACAAACATCTGAAAGACGGCTTTTTATCAAAACAACGTCTGCGGCGTCTATCGCAATATCGGTACCCGCTCCGATCGCTATGCCCACATCGGCACTTGTCAAGGCGGGTGCGTCATTTATACCGTCGCCGACCATAGCAACCATACCGTCTTTCTTTAAATCGGAAACAAATCTTTCCTTTTCCTGCGGCAATACCCCTGCGATTACCTCGTCAACTCCCGCTGCTTTTCCTACCGCGTTTGCGGTTTTAGGATTGTCGCCCGTGAGCATAACAACTCGCATACCCATATTATGAAGCTGTTTTACGGCACTTGCACTATCTTCTTTAATTTCATCTGCAACAGCTATAACTCCGAGTATCCTGCCGGATTTTGAGAAAAATATCGGCGTTTTTCCCTCGTCTGCAAATTTTTCTGCTATTGCCGATGTCTTTTGAGAAATTTGAGCATATTGAGAAATAAATTTTAAATTTCCTCCGCATATTACTTCGCCCTCTGTTTTTGCAGATACGCCGAGTCCCGGAAGCGATTTAAAATCTTCCGCTTTTTCGGGTACAAATCCCTGTTCGTCAGTTTTCTTTACAATAGCTTTTGCAAGCGGATGCTCACTCTTGGATTCGAGCGTAAGTGCGGTTTTCATAAGCTCTTCCAAACTGCCGTCTATAACAACGGTATCCGTGACATTCGGCTCGCCTTTTGTTATTGTTCCTGTTTTATCAAGTGCTACTACCTTTACTTTTCCGCAAAGTTCAAGCGACTGAGCCGTTTTAAACAAAATCGAATTTTTTGCACCCACTCCGCTGCCTGCCATAATTGCAACAGGCGTTGCAAGTCCGAGCGAACATGGACAGCTTATTACGAGCACGGAAATCGCCCGAGAAAGTGCAAATCCTGTATCCGCACCAACTGCAAGCCAAATCACAGCAGTTATAATAGCTATCAAAATTACCGTCGGTACAAAAATTCCTGCAACCTTATCTGCGACCCGTGCAATGGGGGCTTTGGTTGCGACTGCATCACTCACGGTTTTTATTATTTGCGAAAGTGTTGTGTCTTCTCCCACTTTGGACGCTCTGCATTTAATAAACCCGTGCTGATTTACAGTACCCGCAAAAACATTGTCTCCGTAAAATTTATCGGCAGGTATACTCTCTCCGGTTATAGCAGATTCATCAACCGCCGTTTCCCCCTCAGTAACAATACCGTCAACGGGAATACTCTCTCCGGGACGAACAACAAAAATATCGTCTTTTTTTACTTTATCAGCCGTCACCTTAACCTCTTTGCCGTCTATAATCAGTACTGCCGTTTTAGGTGAAAGTCTTATAAGGCTTTTTAATGCGTCCGTTGTTTTCCCTTTTGAGCGTGCTTCGAGCAATTTTCCGATAGTTATAAGCGCGAGTATCATTGCCGCCGACTCAAAATACATTTCATGCATGTACGACATTACCTGAGCGGTATCACCGTCAATCTGTGCCTGAGTCATTCCAAAGAGCATACATAAACTGTATACAAACGCCGCTGTCGATCCAAGTGCAACAAGCGTATCCATATTGGCTGATTTATTCAAAACGGCTTTAAAGCCGTTTATAAAAAATCTTTGATTAATAACCATTATCGCTGATGTCAGGAGCAGTTGTATCAATCCCATTGCGATGTGGTTATTTTCTAAAACTTTCGGAATCGGAAATCCCCACATCATATGACCCATTGACAGATACATAAGTACTATAAGCAGCAATACAGACGCCGCAGCTCTTTTTAAAAGCTCTGTTATCTCTGCGCTGCTGTTGTCAATACTTTTATCGTCAGATACATTTTTTTCTTCTCCCTTTAGTGAGGCTGAGTATCCTGCCTGCTCTACGGCTTTGATTACGGTTTCGGGAGAAACATCGCCTTGTACGCTCATTGAATTTGTAAGCAGGCTGACGGAACAGGAATCAACTCCGTCAAGCTTTGAAACAGCCTTTTCAACCCTTGAACTGCATGCGGCACAGCTCATACCTTTAACATTATATTGTTCCATTTAATCACCTCATTCATATTACTTCATAAGTCTTTGCAATGTACTTACAAGCTCATCTATTGTATCTTCCTTACCTTCTCTAATATCATTTGCGACACAGGTCCTTATATGATTTGCAAGCAGCTCCTTGTTAAAAGAGTTTAAAGCGGAATTTACGGCTGCAACCTGAATCAAAATATCCGTGCAGTACGCGTCTTTCTCCACCATTCCTTTTATGCCTCTTACCTGCCCCTCAATTCTGTTGAGCCTGTTAATTAGCTTCTTGTATTCACTGTCGCCGCGCTTTTTTGTTTTATGGGTGCAGAAACAGTTATCCTTAATTTTATTATCCATTATTTCACCGCCTAAATTTAAAACCTTATTGCTTTTTAAATTCTCTTTGATTATATAATATACCCCCTAAGGGTATTTGTCAAGTAAAAAGTCGAGTGCCTCGACACGCAATTCGGGCAGACAGGCTCATATTAACAAGACTTCTCTGCCCGACCGTTTTAGAGCAGTTTCCCATAAAGCAAAAATAAGGACTGCACAAATTATGCAGTCCTAAAATTTATTTCATTAATCCGTCTTTGTCGTAGTACTCCTTGTCTGACAGTTCTTCTTTTTCGTCAAGATTATATTCACTGCTTTTAAACATTCCACTTCCCATGCGGTAGCCGTGATTTGAATTTCTGCGATACACAAGAGCTATCAGCACCACAAGCACCAACAGCCAAAATATAAGCCATCCCATAATAATACTCCATAAGGTTAAAATATTAATATGTAACCATATTACGGGAATTATACTACTGTTATTTATTTTTGTCAACGATTTTTTAACTACTAAATATATTGTCCATACAATGCGGTTTGCTGAATAATCCCGTCAATCATTCTGAAGTCTCGAAACCATTGCTACGGCCGTAATAAAACTTATTACAATATAAAAAAGCAAGGCAAGCAGCGAACCGTATGAAATAAAGTTTAAGGTTACTATTGTAAGGATTGAAAATACGCCAAGCAAACAACAAATTACGGATACTATATTTTTTAAATTTCTTTCCCTGTCAAGAGCACAGAAGAAAAATCCTATTATAGGAATAGCGGGGAAAATTAAAAACAGAGGCATAGCAGAAGAAAAAGCCTGAGATTGCACAGAATCCGGAAAACTTCCTCCGATATATCCTATCATGTCAAAGGCTGTTGCATAAAACCCTAATTGAGTTTGGTCGGGATTAGGTATTTGTATGTATGTAAATGTACAAAAAAGTATCTCAAAAAGATAAAGAACACACTGAGTAATTCTCAATCTTTTTCTTGTTTTATTCTCACGCTTTTTTATCATAATTATCCTCCGACGCATCTAAAAAAATAAACATTTGTATTATTATAGCACAAAATAATGCGTTGCACAATACAAAAAACTGTGATACAATATAATTCCCAAATTAACTACGGAGTGATTTAATGAGCTATATTAATGAAGCTGTTATTTACAATATTTACCCTCTCGGTTTTTGCGGAGCACCGAGAGAAAACGACGGAAAGCTTGTTTACAGGCTTGATAAAATTTATGATTGTATTGAACATATGAAAAAGCTTTCCGCAAACGTACTGGTTTTAAATCCTGTTTTTGAAAGCTCACGCCACGGATATGATACTATTGATTACAGAAAAATTGACTGCAGACTCGGCGATAATAATTCATTTAAACAAATTTGCAATACTCTCCATGAAAACGGAATAAGAATTATACTTGACGGCGTTTTCAATCATGTAGGAAGAGAATTTTTTGCATTCAAGGACATTCAGCAAAACCTGCAAAACTCCCGTTACTGCGGCTGGTTCCAAAACCTGAATTTCGGCGGAAACAGTCCCAAGGGCGATCCTTTTTGGTATGAGGGCTGGGCAGGCCACTATGACCTTGTTAAGCTGAATTTGCAAAATGACGAGGTAGTAAATTATCTGCTTGATTCGGTTAAATTCTGGATAGATGAGTTTGGCATAGACGGACTAAGACTTGACGCAGCCGACTGTATAGACATTGAATTTTTCAAAAAGCTGAGACGTGTGTGCAAATCAAAAAAGCCTGATTTTTGGCTTTATGCCGAACTTACCCACGGTGACTACAACAGATGGGCAAACAGCGAAACGCTTGACTCTGCCACAAACTATGAGTGCTACAAGGGAATATACTCAAGTCATAACGATCACAACTATTTTGAAATAGCACACTCACTTAACAGGCAGTTCGGAAACGGCGGAATTTATAATAATATATACACCTATAATTTTGTTGACAATCACGATGTAAACCGCATTGCAAGTGAGCTTAGGGATAAAAACCACCTTTTCAATGTTTACAGTCTTATGTATACAATGCCCGGTGTTCCTTCAATTTATTACGGCAGCGAATTCGGTATTGAGGGCAAGCGCTCTGACCACAGCGACTATGAACTTCGCCCGTGTATTGACCTCAACAATGTTGCGAATGCCGACTATAATTTGTTTAATCATATAGTTAAGCTGGGTAAAATCCGTCTTGCCCTTGAAGCATTAAAGTACGGTAAGTTTGAAAATGTAAATATCATGAACGAAAAGCTGGTTTACAAGAGATACACCGACAATCAAACCGTTTTTGTCGCTTTTAATCTCACCGACCATGACGAAAGAATCGGATTTGACACAAGATGCAATGCAAAACTTACGGATGTATTGAACGGCAATGAAATATTTGATGTAAACGGTTATTATGAGCTTTACATGAAACCTTACTCAACAAGAATACTCGTTGTTAACGACGGAAGCTTTAAACTTGATTTTAAAAACTCCGAAAGCTCGCAAAACACCGTAAATGATGAGAAATCGGTTGAAAAGTTAACAGAAGTTAAACCGGGCAGATACCGTCATTTTAAAGGAAATGAATACGAGGTTTTATCTGTTGCAAAACATACCGAAACCGGAGAGTTGCTAGTTATTTACAAAAGCGTTGACGGAAAGGATACTTTCTGGGCAAGACCTTATGATATGTTTACGGATATTGTAGATAACAACGGAACTAAAATGCGGCGCTTTGAATTGCTTTCTTAAATAATTAACGGCTGTATCGGTTAAGATACAGCCGTTTTCATATTCTTATAAATAAACTATTTTTCATTTTATCCAAGGTGGTCAAGCACAACGTTTGCCTTTTCTTTTGCGATTTCGCAAGCCCGAGCAGAAACAGATTGACCTAGATAGAAACTGCGTTTTCCGACACTTTTTAAAACCTTTTTAATTTGATTTTGTTCATTAGGCTTCGCAGCAATTATTTTTGGTGCGCAAGCGCAAGCGATTGAAAACTCGGTAATAAAGCACGAGTTAAGCGACTTATAGTAGCTGTTTCTGAAGTTTTTCCAAAAATCACAGTAATCGCAAACAAGCAAATTGCATATGATTCGCCACAAGCAAAGATTGCCGACAGAATTTGTCTGTTCTATCGCCTTTGATATGTAACCGATGTACGGGTAAACAATAAGCGGATTTATTACGCTTACTTTTTCTAATATTGACTCTGCCCAAAGGTTAATTGAGTTTTTATTTTCAATCATAATATCAATAAGAACTGGAATACACATAATATCATTTTGCGCTAAGTCAACATAGTAGTCCTCATTTTTTTGCTTTTCAAGCTCAAAATAAATTCTTTCAACACTCATTAAAAAAACTCATTTCGTATGTATTTGCTAATATTTTACATTATTTTCGCAAATTTATCAAGTTTATAATAAAATTTGAAAGCAAAATCAGAATTTATTGCACGGTGCTGAATAAATTAAAGCGGTTTGTTAAAGGAAATTCATCACCTTAATAATCACTCTATTTTCAAAGTCTGCATTTCCTCCTTGGATAATCCGTTTTTTCGTCCGTAATTTATCCAATATGACTCTGAGGCCTTTAAAAATGCTTTTTTTGTAATCGGCATTGTCACTTTAAGCTCGCAAAATTTCTTTTTACTCACAGAATCGGCAAGTTTTTTGATTTTACGGGAAACAAAAAATCTAAACGGTGTTTCTAAAATCGCCTCACCGCTTCCGATTTTTAAAACCGAGCCGAAAACATAGCCGTTTTGTTTGCAAAAAATCTTCATAATTTTTACTGCCGTATCATTCTGTTCCGGCTCAATAAATCCGCAGTTTATCAAAACCGAGATAACAGGTTTGTTTTTCGGGGGATTATTTTCGAGCGTTTTCAAAAAATTGAGAAGTGTAACGGGAATTGAATCGGCATACAGAGGAAAAACAAACAAAAGCTGCGAAAACTGCTTGATTTTGTTGCAAATCTCCATATGGTTTAATTTATTAATATTAAAATATTCAGTCGGTAATTTACTGTATTTTTGAAATATTTGCGCATATGTTTTTGAATTTGACTTCGGTGCTCTGGGGCTTGCGTTTAAAATAATTATATTTTCCATTTTCTCACCTCGTTGTTTACGGTTTCTTCCAATAAAGATTGTGTTGTGAAAATCACTTTGCAGCTTTTGAAATTCATATTTTTTGAATTGCGTTCTACAAGTTTTTCAAAAACCTCTTTTTCATCATCGGATATATCTCCGTACGCAATAATAACCGCGTTTTTCATAGCGACATCTCTCTGCACATGGTGAGTTTCACCGTTTAAAAGGCGAATAAACGCCTGCTGCACGGGAATTGCGCGCTCAAGCATGGTTTTCATCGTTGTATCGTAACATCCGTACTTAACATAACTGATATACAACACCTCGTCGCTTTTTGCGATGCAAGGATAAACACCTACGGCGTCATCTCTTATCACGCATTTTCCCGGTGTTTTTGTCCAACATCCGTAACATCCTACGCAGTTTGAAATTTTTAGAGTTGATAAATCTATTATTTTTACGCTTTTATCTAAATTATCCGTTGAAATATTCAATGGCCTGTCAGTTAATATGAGTTTCATAATTCCTCCTGAAATCATAATTTTATAACTATTATGTCATATCATAATCGGATAATAAACAAACCCATCGTTCATATCCATTTACACTCGATTAAAATTCTGATTTTAGTTTACCTGCGGACTGACATAATTATAACATTTTAATGAGGATTTTCAACACGATAAACAATAAATTTTTCTTCCAAATTGAGAAAAAACTGCATATTATCAGAAAATAAATTTCTAAAACTAAAGAAAAATCAGAGGTCCAATAAAAATTCTCTGCCACTTTTGTCTGCTGCAAAACCAATCCGCAACGACAAATCCGCCTGCAAAAAAGTAGGCGTTTGTCCAGCAATTGTTTGGAAAATATTAAAAAGATACACGCTATAAATGCGAGCATCAAGCTATAAAAAAGAAAAGCCCTGTACGCAATTGCGTGTCGAGGCTCTCGACCTGGAAGCGTTGATAAAACAGACACCCGCTAAGTGCGAGCACCAAACCATATAAACAAAACCACTAGAAAACTAGTGGTTTTGATTCAAAGATAGCGTTTGGCAAGGGAAGCCAAAGGCGGGGTGACTTGCTTGGCTACCAGCCCCACACAGAGGGCTGCTGCAACGGTGCCTTCCCGCACGCCTTCCAGCTGATGCAGGAAAATCAGGGACAGGGCGCTGGCAATGACCACCAAGGCCACATCAAAACCGATCTTCGTATTGGGAAATTTCAACGGAAAGGCCTTGCACAAGGCAAGCACCATCCCTTCGCCCGCCAGCGTGACCACATTTGCGACCACTTCAAAGCTGACACCGATGCCCACCAGCAGGATGCCCACCACGCACAGCACCCACTGCATGGGATAGGAAGAGGCAGACACGCCACGGATGGCCCATACGCTGAAATCGGTCAGCACGCCGAAGATAAGCGCCACCGGCAGCTGCATCAGCTGAATGGGGTTATAGCGGCGGCGCAGCACCAAAATCTGCAAACAGATCAGCGCAACGTGCATGGCGATGGTCGCCGTGCCCACGGTCAGGTGGATCGGCAGATTGAGCAGACTAAGTACATAGGGCAGGCTGGAAATCGGCGAAGTGCCCAGCCCCGCCTCGATCGAAAAGGCAACACCGAAGGCCATAATTGTCAAGCCGATGCACAAAAGCACATAGCGCTTCACCTGTTCTAACACACGGGTTTTCATGCCAATACCTCCTTTCTCTCAGGCACAACCGAGGCCAAAACCGTCTCCAATAAGGCTTCCAGCTGTTCCTGCTGCTCTGCAGTTAAGTTTGCACAGACCATATCATCCGCCTGCCGGAATATCTCCTGCATTTGTTCTCCCAGATGCCGTCCCCGCGGGGTCAGCGAAACATAGAGGGAACGGCGGTTGCCCTCCCGCCGGGTGCGGCAGACCAGTCCGTCCCGCTCCATGCGGGAGAGGATCGAACCCACTGTGGCCTGTTCAATCTCACAGTCGGCGGCGATGGTTTTCTGGTTGCACTCTCCCCGAGCGATCAGACACTCCAAAATTTTGGGCTGTCCCGGAGAAAGGCCAAGCGTTGACGCTTGGCCTAAAATCCAGCGGTTTACATTGGTATGGGTTTTCATCAGCAGATAGTGCAGGGACTTCATTCTGCCCACCTCCATAATAAGTATTCTTATTATAATTATACTTATATTTATTATAGTCCGGCGTGCGGCAATGTCAAGGGAGGCCGAGCTCTACGCGCTTTTCCTGTAAAGCAGTATCCATAGCACGCCCGTTGGGGCAAGGCCAATGACATCCTCTCCCTATCATGCGGTCTTTTTCAGCAGTATCTGGTAAAGGACAATGAGTTTTTTCATACCATCACGCAAAATGATGTACAGTATGAAGAAGCCTGTAAAAATCTAAAGAAGCTCAAACAGGCGAAAAATAATCTGGTAGACGCCGTCATAAAAGGTGGATATCATGAAACCATTAGCCAAAAATTGAAAGAGGTTAAAAGTCAAATAGAGTCGTGTAACCAACTGATTTCCACACTAAAAACATCAGGAAGGATTGCTGGTAACAGAAGAAGATGTCAGGAAATACATAGGCAAATTGAAAGGTTATATAAAAGATCCCTTGTGCAAAGAACAGGTCAAATTTGCATTGTCTCAGTTCGTACACCAGGTAGAAAACGGTTTCAAAATAAAAAAGGGAACCCACGGAAAACCGCAGATTCCCAATAGACACGCCCAAAAACGTATCTTTTGTGTTTACGAGAATATCTTTCCTCGTGAGCAAACCGGGAAGCGTTGACAAAAAAGATACCCTCTATAAATGCGAGCATCGAGTTGTATAAAAAAGAAGAGCCCCGAACGCAAATTGCGTGTCGAGACTCTCGACTGGTGGAGATGGGGGGAGTCGAACCCCCGTCCGAAAATTGCTTGCCAAGACCTTCTCCGAGCGCAGTCGCTGTTTTAAATCTCCCTTGCCGCATCGCCCAGCGACAGGCTATGCGGTTTGGCAGCTCCTAAGCTGTGACAGAGTACGGAGCAATCCTCTGTTCACATTTACCACTAATCGACGCCCCTTACACAGCCGTGGTGCTCTGTGCAGGAACGAGCAGCATTAAGCTGCTAATGCAACTTTATTGTTGTCAGTTATTTTTAAGTTGCGGATTTTATAGCGGTTCCGCACCGCTGCTCGCTTATCAAGGTTTACAATCCCCGTCGAAACCTTTACATCCCCGTATATTATATTTTTAATTTTAACTTACAATATATTAATAAATATATCCCATTTTATACAGCATTATAATAAGTGTTATAATGCTGTTTATTATTTATATTTTATCAACCGCGCGACTGTTCTTTTAACGCTCTTTCTATGTCACGCTTTGCGCTGCGTTTTGCCATATCCTCTCGCTTGTCATAGAGTTTTTTACCCTTGCACAAACCGACCTGGAGTTTGACTCTGCTTCCCTTAAAATACAGGCTTATCGGAATGAGAGAATATCCCGTCTGCTTTACTGTACCGTACAACCTGTTAATTTCTTTCTTATGCATAAGAAGTTTTCTAACTCTCATCGGGTCACGGTTAAAGATGTTACCGTGCTCATACGGAGATATGTGCATACCGTTTACAAATATTTCCCCGTTAACAATAGAACACCAACTGTCCTTAAGGTTAACTCTTCCGTTTCTGATAGATTTAACCTCTGTGCCGAACAGCTCGATTCCGGCTTCATATGACTCCTCGATAAAATAGTCATGTGAAGCCTTTTTGTTTTGAGAAATAGTTTTAATTGAGCTCATTATATCTCATTCCTGCCTTCCAGCGCCTTTGCAAGCGTATACTCGTCGGCGTACTCCAAGTCTCCTCCGACAGGTATTCCGTATGCAAGACGGGTTACCTTGACACCCATGGGCTTTAATAGCTTTGAAATATACAACGCTGTCGCGTCACCCTCTACGGTCGGATTGGTTGCCATAATTACTTCCTTTACGCTGTCATCGGAAAGTCGGGCTACAAGCTGTTTTATGGTAAGGTTATCGGGTCCTACATCATTAAGCGGAGAAATTGCTCCGTGCAAAACATGATAAACTCCGTTAAATTCACGGGTGTTTTCAACGGCAGCGGCATCTCTCGGAGTTTCTACAACACAAATCACCGAATTATCTCTTGCCGGGTTTTCGCAAATCGAGCAAACTTCCCTGTCTGTGAGGTTACAGCATCTGCTGCAATAGTGTATTTTGGTATGGGCATCGAGCACGGCGTTTGCAAGTTCCTCTGCTTGTGTTTTTGACAAATTAAGAACATAATATGCAAGACGCTGTGCGGTTTTGTGCCCTATACCGGGCATTTTTTCAAACTGCTCCACCAGGTTTTCCAGCGGAGCCGCATTTATCTGTGCCATAATTAAAACATACCCGGTATGTTAAGGCCGCCTGAAATAGATTCCATCTTATCCTCTTTTTCTTTAGCGGCAGCTCTTAATGCCTCGTTTGCCGCAGCCATTACGAGGTCGGAAAGCATTTCTACATCTTCGGGATCAACAACATCGGGTGAAATTTCAACCTTAGTAAGTTCCATTTTTCCTGTTACGGTAACCTTTACTGCGCCGCCGCCTGCTGAAGCGTCATACTCCTTTGCTTCGAGTTCTGCTGAAGCTGCCTCCATATCATCCTGGAGTTTTTGCGCCTGACGGGCAAGCTGCTGAATATTGTTTACGCCGCCGTTTCCGTAACCTTTTGGTAATCTTGCTTTCATAATATTAAATTCCTTTCGATTTTATTCTTCTGTAATTTCAATTCCCGTGCCCTCGAGGCCGTTTTTTAAAACTTCGAGAGGATCGGTCGCTTCCTGTTTGGTTTCAACTTTTTTGTACGGGCCGAGCTTATATACTTTGCCCGTGGTTTCCTTAATGATTTTTCTTATTTCTTCACGCCTTGAGCCGTTTTTCAGTAACTCAAAAGCCATCTCATTGTCTGTGTCAATCAAAAGATACCCGCCGCTGACATACGCTGTTGAGCCTGTAAATGCCGCCGCAATAGCTCTTGAAATGGGCTTCATATTACTTACAACCTCTGCCCATTGATTAAACGGAACTGCGTTATTGTAAATCTCGTCAATATTTACAGATGCTTTTTCTGGATTTTTGACGGTCACAGGTGTATCGGCAGAAATTTTGGGCGGTACAGGTGTCTTATAAGAATTTACAGTCGAGGATTCATTTTTAGTGCTTTTTACTTCCTTATTAGGTTGATTTACAGGTGCGGTAAATTCATCATCACGCTCCGGATTATCTGTCACAGTCTTTTGAGGAATATTCTCAACAGGTTGATTTAACGGGGCAGCGTTTAGGGATAATGCGCTTTTTACAGCCTTTTCAAGTGCGTTAATACGCATAATAATCGACTCATTTGTACCTTCAAGTTCGGGGGCAGACAGCTTTACCATAGCCATTTCAAACTCCGTTCTGTCGCCTGTTCCCTTTCCCATTCTCTGATAAGCACGGGATAATACGTCCATATAATAGACAATATCAGCAAGTGAAAGATAGTCACTTTGAGTCTGAGCCTGCTCAAATTCATCGTCGCCCATAACAAGAATTTCCTGCGGATTTCTGACAGATTTTATGAGCATCAAAGCTCTGAAATGGGCAATCAGCTCATCACACAGTCTTGCCATATCCTTTGATTCTCTGTAAAGTCTGTCGATTATATCAAGCGCTTTTGCAGTATTTTTGTTGATGGCACACGCCGCAAGGTCATAAAGATACGTTTTCTGCGCCAATCCCGCAGCCTTTCTCACTACATTTTCGTCTATATCAGAGCTTATTGCGATACATCTGTCAAGCAAAGACAACCCGTCACGCAGCGCTCCGTCTGCAACCGAAGCTATAAGCATAGCGGCAGAGTCGGTGAGCTTTACATTCTCTTGATTTGAGACATACAAGAGCCTGTCTGCAATATTTCTGGGAGATATTCTGTGAAAATCAAATCTTTGACACCGAGAGAGTATTGTCTGGGGTAGCTTATGCACTTCTGTTGTAGCAAGTATAAAAATGACATGTTCGGGAGGCTCCTCAAGTGTTTTGAGCAATGCATTAAAAGCCTCCGTGGTAAGCATATGAACCTCGTCGACTATATATACTCTGTACTTGCATTTTGTCGGCTTAAACTGTACTTCGTCGATTATCTGGCGAATATCATCAATTTTACGGTTTGAAGCGGCGTCCATTTCCACAATATCAAGAATACTGCCGTTATCTATTCCCCGGCATATCTCGCATTTACCGCAGGGATTTCCGTTTTGCGGGTCAAGGCAATTGACCGCTTTTGCTAAAATTTTTGCACAGGTGGTTTTGCCGGTGCCCCTTGAACCTGTAAAAAGATAAGCATGATTAAGCCGATTTGCATTCAGCTCATTCTTTAAGGTAGTAGTTATATGCTCCTGGCCGGAAACATCGTCAAAAGTTTGAGGACGCCATTTTCGATATAAAACTCTATACAATACGCCACCTCCTCTTCAACAAAAAATGCAAGCCGCCAGCCGAATAACGGCCGCATACAAATAAGTAAGCGGCAGACTTACTGCATCGCATCGGAAAAACTGCTTAATGCTGCTCGGTTCCCCGCCTGACATGGTTCGCAGGCCCCAATCGCACAGGGCCTGCCGCTCACTTAATTGCACGCTCTGACTACTTGCAATTCGCTCGTATTATAACATATAAAATAAAAAAAATCAATAGCTTAGTGTGTTGAATAAGTTTGTAAATTATACAGCAATTTATTTTGTTTTAGAACACGAGTTTTATGACATAAAAATTCAAAGCCGTTACACGCAGTTCAATCTGACAGGTTGATATTATCAAACATTATCTGTCAATTGTTTTCGCGGCGTTTTCTGTAAAGCAAAAAAGCGTTGCAGTTTCCTGCAACGCCGTTTTGTTGTTTATTTTTATAAGGTAGAATTATTCTTCTCTCTTCTTTCTTGCAAGGAAAGCAACTCCTGCTGCTGCAAGCATAAGAGCACCGAATACAAAGAATATTGTTGTTTCCTGACCTGACTGAACAGAACCCGAACCTGAACCTGAGCCTGAACCTGAGCTTGAACCTGAACCGCTGAGGTTAGTGCTTGTTCCGCCTGCCTGTACCTTGTCAAGAGCGTCAGTATCTGTTTTCTTACCTGTTGTCGGGTCTGTGCAAGTTGAAAGGATCTTTTCAACAGCATCGATCTTTGCAGGATCATCAGCAGCTCTCTGCTTTACAACACCCATAACGTCAACGGGGCTGATTTTGAGTGTATTGAGAAGATCCTGAGTAAGGTCTGTCTTTGCAGGGTCATCATAATACTGCATGAGATAGTTAGCAAGAAGAGTTACGTCGGATTCGCCCTCGGGGAAAGCAGAACCAACGATGTTACCTGTTGAAGTGATCTTTCTCTCAGGACCGCAGTCAGGGTTGTTTTCCCAAACTGCAACATTAGCCTTCTTAGCTGAATCTTCAGGGTTTTCAATCTGCTCACCGTTGCAATACATTGTATCGCCGATGCAAGCACCGCTCATGATTGCGTTGTATGTCTGCATACCGGTATTAGCACTGAAAATTACGCAGTAGATTTTTCCGTCAGACTTGCTGAACTCGTGACCTGTCTTTGAAAGATCATAAGTAGCAATACCTGTTTCCTTGTCGTATGTAGCAAGTTCTTTCTTTGTCTGCCACTCAGGCCAAGCTTCGCCGGATGATGTAGGAGTACCGTCTGCCTTCCAAATGTGGCAGTAAACAGTCTTTACATTACCCCATTTAGACTTTTCAACATCAAAGCTGATTGTATTTCCTGCACCAACTTCTGATGAAGCACTGTCAGCACCAACCTCTGATGAACTATCTGCAGAAACAACTGCTGAATCCTCTGCAGCTACTGTTTCAGCGTCTGTTTCAGCAGCGCTTGCTGTGATTGCAGCAGTAGCAGTAATCATTGCAGCAGCAAC
>CALYBP010000042.1 GCA_944415425.1 uncultured Ruminococcus sp.
CTTTTTGTTGATCCGCTGATAAGTTTTTCACGGTAATAGTTGTCTGATACATTCTCGGAAAATCCGTCAAATCCTGCTAAATAAATATCTTTTACATCGCATTTTTTAAGAAGATTTAATATCATCATTCCCGAGTTATCGGAAATATACTCGTTTTCGTTGAGCAAATCGGTATAGTCAACAACTATTTTATTGCTGAGATCAGACTCAATATTTGACGTCAAAATTATATTGTTATCGGTCTTTTTAATCTGTCTGAAGCGCTTTTGATTCCCCACAAACACATAATCGGGTTTTACAAACTCACACTCGAAATTCACCGATATTATTACAGGTGAATTTTCAGAGCAAAAATCCATCAGCTTTTTCTTTTCCTCTATAATCGATCGGCCCGGTGCAATAACAACAACCTTTTTACCTGAAAAATTCTTTTTAAGCTCCGCTACGGTATCGGCGTCATCAGTATGCTTGCTCTGGTAACTTTCATAAAGCTTTCTTATGTAGCCTTTATCGTAGTTCACCCTTTTGTCATCTGAAATCTGCCTTAAAATCTTGTGAATATCCTTTACAGATAAGGTTTGGCGTTCAAGCAAAAACGATGCGTAATTCGGATGACAGTTATTAATTGACGCTACATAAAACGGCACGGAATATCCCCAAGGCGTTTTTAAGAAAACGGGCATAAGCTGCTCGTCAATTATTTCAAGAATGGGAATAAGATCGTAGTTTCCGCCATAGTTGTCGTTTACATACTTAGTAATAAGCTCCGTACAAAGATTTCCCGCACCTCTGCCCATTCCGTAAACGGAAGAGTCAATTATTATCTCATGACTTGATTGTATATCCATAAGTTCCTGCGCGTTTGAAAACGAGAGCTGCATATTGTTGTGACTGTGAAAACCTATTGCGACATCTTTGACAAGATTTTCTTCAAACAAAGAATAAATACCCAAAAGCTGTGTTTTGTTCATAGTACCAAACGAATCAACAATATACAAAGCCTGCGGCAAAAACGAATTTGCCTCATTTACAAGCCACATAATCTCTTCTTTAGAATAATTTAAAGTCACCATAGGCTGCACAAATACGCAGTATCCCTTTTGCTTTACCATTTTGCAGTACTCCACAGCGTCCTTCATCTCTTCCTGATGAAAAGCAATTCTCAGCGTTTTAAGCGGACCTCCTGCGTAGTCGGGCAAATCGTCTATGTTGTATTCTCCGTAATTGATCATTGCGGCATAAACACATGACTTGTCCTCAGGCAGACATTTTTCCATATCCTCAACCGACGCAAAAATAGACTTGTCCTCATCAAGCTTCTTTGTTTGACTTATGAAACCGCACTCAATCATATCAATATTTGACTGACTGAGCTTATCTATTATTGATACAATGTTATCTTTTCCAAAATCCCAATTATTAACATATCCTCCGTCACGCAGAGTACAGTCAAGAACCAAAATCTTACTCATTGTTTTCCCTCTTCATAACAATAAAATTATATATTGCATTGGCAATTTCAAAATCCTCAGGCTCGTCAATATCGGTGGCCTCAATTTTTGATACCTCAACCAAATAAGGATTATGACCTACTCTTCTGTGTTCTTTTAACATAAGCTCCTTTGTATACGCAAAAAATCCGCTTGTTTCGCAGAACATCGGATCAAGGTCCTGCGTCCTCGGGATTTTTTCAAGTGAGTAATTAAAAGGCTTTCCGTCTTTCCACATAAATTCCTGCAATCTTTCAACCGAAAGCGACGAATCGTACTTGCCTGACTTTACGGCTTCAACGCCCTTGTATATGCTTTCTGCGTTGATAAACGGAGCCGTCGCATGCACAAGAACATATATGTCAGCATCAACATTGTCGGCAAACGAAGTCAGAACATCTGTTATGCTTGTCGTTGAAAGGTCAAGCCACTCTTCTCTTTTTAAATATTTTACCCCGTCCGGCAAAAATTCTTTTATCGCTTCATTACTGCAAAAGCAGTATATTTCGTCGATATTACTTACTTTTTTAAGAGTTTTAAGAACATGTGTAACCAAAGGTTCGCCGTTGTCAAAACATTTTGTGTTTTTACCCGGCAGGCGTTCATTGTTCATTTTAATAGGAACTACGGCTACGGTTTTCATACTATACACCTCGTTTAAAACAGTTTGTCAAAATCCGCTCTGGGATAAACCTCTAATTTTCCGCCTCTTGTAGCGTTATATACATTAACTCCGATTTTATCGCAGCATTTTTTAACCTGTTCGTAGGCAAGCGTTGTTGCCTCCAAATTCGGAATCATCTTTTTTTCCATGGTCTTTGCATATTCGTCGTCAAAATAATCTTTTACGCTGTTATCCACTGTGATGTTGCCCGCATTATCAACAGTTTTGCTGTAATTGTGGTCAACTCCCAAAAGGTAAATATTTTTGTATCCCATATAAGCGGCAAGCTGGATGCAGGTAGTTGTAACAGTACCCTTGCACACAACGCTCTTTGCCGCGTCGTATGAAAATTTTTCATCAGGTGAAAAAGACTGATAAAAATACTTTGCGTTATCAATATTTATATTGTCAAACCAATGGTAGTTGATTGGGATAAACTTGTTCTCTAAATCAGCAGCGTTTATCTTTTGTTCAATATCCTTTAAAACCAAAATGTCCTCACAAACATAATATTTTGGACGCCACAGGGTTTTATCAAACAGCTTTAAAATGTTGTTTGAAGCAAAGCTCGCCATATTATTTTTATAAAGCACATCAAGATCCTCAACCGTCAAACTCGGTCCGTTGCCTATGACAAAGCAGCTTTCGCCCTCATGGGTATTTTTTAACGCCGCAATCTGCTTTCCGTATTTTGTTTTCTCAAAGTTTTTTACGCAGTAGACTTGATAGCGTGCCTGAATAGATTTTATAGGATGCACAACAATCTCCCCTTAACCCTTCTTTTTAAATATTCCGATAACCTTTTTTACAGGACCTCTGAAAATATCCTTTTCATAATCGTTCATAACAAAAATCCAGTTTGCAAGCGCAAACACAACCGTATATACAATTATTCCCGCAAACAATGTAAACCAAGAATCAAAATCTACAAAAATATTTAGCATTAATGTTAAGACGCACATAACAATCGGTATAACAAATAGTTTTGAAATATTTTTCCAGAACCGAGGTATTTCAAGCCCGATTTTCTTCCAGTAATACCAGTTCATCACAAATCCCTGACCGATAACGCTCGCAATGCCGGTAACAACGGCAGCGCCTATAATTCCGAAATAATTAACGCAGGCTATCGTGCCCAAAACATTCGCTATCGCTATCGCAAGATAAACCAAAGACCTGAACCTGTGTTTGTTTTGAGCGACAATTATGCTTAAGGCAATATTTTGCACTAAAGGTATTGATGTAGGAATCATAGTCGCAATGGCTACCCAATAAGCTTCTCCGTAGTTTTCGCCCGCCCAAAGCTTTATAAACGGCTGACCGAAAGCAATAAATCCGGTACATACAATAGACACAATGTAGCTTTGCAGTCTGCCTATTCTAATCATTAAATCTGTAAGCTCGGTATTGTTGTTATTGCTGAAAACAAGAGTATTTACTTTTGGCGTTGTTACGCTCATAAGTCCCACTGAAAAACTCGACATCATAGTGCTGAATGTTGCGCCTACATTATAGACCGCTACGCCTACCGTTGCAAGTGCAGGTATCGCACCGATAATTATCGTATCTGTTGTATTGTAAAGCTGATTAACAACATTTGCTACGAACACCCAAAATGAAAATACAAGAATTTCTTTTATCAAATATGTTGGCATTTTGGAATATTTAGGTCTAAGATCAATAGCCTTTCTTACATATACAACATAAACAATTCTTATTACAATAGTAAGCACGAAAGATGAAACAACCATTCCTATCGATTTGTATCCCATCATAAGCACTATTATGTTAACTATGGGATTAACAACCGTAGTTAATATGTTTATAATCTGCAAAAATACAAACCGCTCATGACTTGTAACCACAGAAGTGTAAGGAGTGGATATAAACGACACCGCCGTCGTCATGGTAAGTATAATTACCATTATCTGCATTCTGACAAGCTGACTGTCATTTAGCGAGGCGGAATAAACATAAGGTGTAACAAAACATATAACTACGCCTGCAAGTAGAGTAATTGCTGATATAATCCAAAATATTACATTAAACAGACCGAATATCTGCTGTTCTCCGTCTTTGTCTTTCTGCACCCTGAATTTGATAAGATACCTGACTATTGCCGAACCTATACCGAACGAAATCAAGGAAAGGTAGCTTGTAACACTGCTTGAAAGTTTGTACAAACCATATTCGTTCTGTCCTAGCAGCTGAAGCATCAGCGGAGTATAAAACATAGGTATCAAAGTGCCGAAAGCCATATTCAGATATGATATTACAGCCCCGACCCTGAGCTGATTGATTCCTTTTACACTTTTGTTCATATTTAAATTCACCGTCTATTTTTTAGTAATAACAATATTATGCATTGATATAATTTTATCTACAATTTGCACTATTCTATAAGAGCAGGTTTTGTAGGCCCACCTGTATAAAAAATGCAGATTACAACTCATATTATTGAGAGCTTCTTTGAACTCCTTGCTCTTCATTATAGATCTGTTATACTGATATTTTTGCTTTTTTGATTGTCTATTTTCAAATTTAAAAGTATTTTTCAGCACATTTTCAAACCTATAAAAAGAAAAATTATAAAGCATTAAATACTGTTCGTTTGGAATATTCCACTTCTCCGCATAAAAGAACATCTCTTTATTAAGTCTTTCATAAATAAATAACAAATCATCATAATATTTATTGTCAAGAGAATCTTTGCCATTCATTATGTAATCATACAAAGGTTTGTTAATAACCTTTATTTTTTTATTGGTGCAGTCAAGATACTCAAAATTAAAAATCAAATCCTCTCCAAGAGTTAAATCCTCAGGAAATTTAATTTTATTTTCGACTATTATGCTTCTTACAAATATTTTGTTCCACGGCATTGGGTCAAGCCATTTTTCATGCAAAGTCATTATATTGTTAACAGAGTATTCCGAAAATTGTTCGCTATTTGAAGCTATAAATGTTCCGGTAATACTTCGTTTATAATCTCTAACAGTACAAAATCCGCACCAAATATTACTAAAGTCTGGGTTTTCTTCTTTTGTTCTGACTAATAACTCAAGATAATCGCTTTCAATATAATCGTCACTGTCAACAAAGCAGATATATTTTCCTTTCGATTCTTTAATTCCTGCATTTCTCGCGCTTGATACTCCGCCGTTTTGTTTATGAATAACCTTTATTCTGCGATCCTGTTCTGCGTAACCGTCACATATTTTTCCGCAACCGTCAGGAGATCCGTCATCAATTAAAATAAGCTCAAATTCTTTATATGTTTGGCTTAATATACTGTCTATGCATTTGCTTAAATATTTTTCAGCCTTATAAACCGGAACTATCACACTCACGGTCGGAACAGAAAATTCCATTCATCTCACCTTTATATTCTTTGCTAATCAATCATTGTCTGCTTCTGTTGCTAAATTTATGCTATTATAAATATCCAAATCTTTCTTTCAATTTTTCTCTCATTTCCATTTTTTCTTCTAAGGAAGCATTTTTCCACTCAAACCACTCATACTCATCAAATATTTTAACTTCTTTTTGATTTTTCAAATGTTTTTCAGAGAACTCATTAAAAGTACAAATTAATTCAGCTGGATTACCTCCGTATATCCCGTTTGAAGGCAAATCTTTAGTAACCACGGAATTTGCACCAACAACGACATTATCACCAATTCTTACATTACATAAAATCACAGAATTTGCGCCAATAAAAACATTATTACCTATTGATACAATACCTATTTTAGTGTGAGCACCATCAATTTTAGCAGTGCTTGCATCATGGGCAAGTATCTTAACATGCGTAGCTAGAGTTACATTATCGCCAATTGAGATCAGCCAAGGAAAATTTCCATCAAGCGGATAACCGTCATTAAATAAAAAATTATCGCCAATTGTAGCCCCTTGATCAATCCAATATTTTAATATATCTTCTTTGCTTTCTCCATGTAATAAGCGTCTAATTTTTTTTCTAATAAAGTTCATTGTTGTTCCCCCAAAACATCAGCAATTCTTTTGCAAGCAAAACCATCTCCATATGGGTTTGAGGCTTTGCTCATCTTTTCATACTCTGACTTATCGGTAAGTAACTTTTTAAATTCATTGTAAATTGTTTCCTCTTCTGTCCCGACAAGTTTTAGCGTACCTGCTTTAACTCCCTCCGGGCGCTCCGTGGTATCTCTCATTACAAGAACCGGTTTTCCCAAAGACGGCGCCTCTTCCTGAATACCGCCGCTGTCAGTTAAAATCAAATAACTTCTTGACAAAAAGTTGTGAAAATCCAAAACATCAAGCGGCTCTATTATCCTGATTCTGTCGTCACTTCCGAGTTCTTCGTCTGCCGCTTTCCTCACTACCGGATTCATATGAATGGGATATATGACTTTTACATCCGGTGTTTCGTCTACAATCCTGCGAATTGCCCTGAACATTTGGTGCATTGGTTTACCCAGGTTTTCTCTTCTGTGCGCCGTTAAGGTAATCAACCTGCTGCCTTTTGCCCAATCTAGGATAGGATGCGTATAATCCTCCCTTACCGTAGTTTTTAACGCATCTATCGCTGTATTACCCGTTACGTATATACTCTCCTCTTTTTTTCCCTCTCTTAACAAGTTTTGCTTCGACAAATTTGTCGGTGCAAAATTGTATGTTGCTACTATTCCAACAGCTTGTCTGTTGAATTCTTCGGGATACGGAGAATAAATGTTGTATGTACGAAGTCCCGCTTCAACATGACCTACCGGAATCTGCATATAAAAACATGCAAGAGCTGTGGCAAAAGTTGTTGAAGTGTCTCCGTGCACAAGGACAACGTCCGGTTTTTCTCTTTCTAATACTTCTTTAATTTTATTTAATATGTTTGTTGTAATATCAAATAAGGTTTGCTTATCCTTCATTATAGATAAATCATAATCAGGAATTACCCCGAAAATTTCAAGCACCTGATCAAGCATTTGCCTGTGTTGCCCTGTGACACACACTTTTGTTATTATGCTTTTTCTGGTTTTTAATTCATTAACAAGCGGACACATCTTTATTGCTTCGGGTCTAGTCCCGAAAACAAGCATTACTTTCTTCATTTTATCATAATCCTATCTTTAATATATTTCTAACCTTGCAAGTAAAACGTGGAAATGCCAAAAACAAATGCAACCACAACTTTTGTTTTTTATCATGCATAGCATTAAAAACATTTCCCGTTTTTCTATATTTAATCCTTGATAAAATATTCTTCTTTATGTTTTTATTTTTTTTTGTTGCATTACATCTTATTGCACATTGATAATGATACATACAGGCGCCCATATATATTGCGAGAGAAATATCATACAAATTCGGGAAATTTGTTTTTATAAAATCACATCTTTGCTTCATAGCATCAAGCGCATCAAGTCTTTTTTCGGAATAATCTTCACCCATTATACTGTTTGAACGCTGAACATAATAATAATATTGTTTAGACGTTACTGTAACCTTTTTAGCTCTGGCTATAGCCTGGTAAGACCAAAAAACATCCTCGTGATATTTGCCTTTTTCAAATAATATATCCTTTATCAAATCTTTTTTATACAACTTATTCCAAACATGCTGTTTGAGTTTTCCGTCTACAAGCAGTTCCTTCATTGCACTCGATGTATCCATAGTTTCAACATTGCCTGTCTCAGGATTAGCCTTGTTTGCATATTGTTGATCGTAAGCGATTTTAACTCCACACGAAACAATGTCACTATATTCTGATATCATTATATTATACATTTCTTCAAACATATTTAATGCTATATAGTCATCAGAATCAATAAAACTTATAATACTTCCGCCGGCAATTTTTAATCCGGAATTTCTTGCGTCGGAAAGTCCTCCGTTTTTTTTGTGAATAACTTTTATTCTTTTGTCCTTTTTTGCATACTCGTCACAAATTCCGGGACAATTATCGGTTGAACCGTCATCAATAAGAATTATTTCAAGTTTTTTATAAGTCTGATTTATTATGCTATCTAAACATGTATGTATATATTGCTCAACATTATATATCGGAACAATGACGCTAATAAGTTGATTCTCCATAATCTAACCCTTTTTATCTTCGATAATTTGTTTTACTATGACCGGCTCAGAAAAACACATTAATGGTTTGTTCTCTATTTCGTTTAAATCATTTTTATCGATTTTTTGAATTGCCTCTTTAATGGACACCTCATTATTATCACAAAAAACAAATCGATTAAATTGCGAAAAATATTTTTTAATAATACATTTTTCTTCTTCGCTTCCGTCAAGAATAAACAAAACAGTTTTGTCTGTTGCGGCATACTGATATATTTTTCCGGGAATTTGCCCGCCATAAAGATTGCAAACAAATACCAGTACATTTGTCTTGTCTTCGATTGGTTTTAGTTTATCTAAAGTAAGCCTTGGATGAATTTTTACTGTATTTGTTTCTTCAAACAGATCGCTGGGGTTTCCGCAAATAGTCAAATCAATATTAAGTGACACTGCCGCATTGTAAAACGGAGTCAGATTTCTTACCCTTGGAACATAATCTCCGAAATATCCGTAGCTTTTGTGGTTGGTTTTTATTTTTGTCTGATTTGCAGAGTAGTACGAAGGCAACGGATACCAACACATTTTGTCTGAGTGTTCAGGAAACAACTTCTTTTGATTTTGCAGTGTTATCGGACTTACGTATACTATTTCATCTGCATATCCCAGCACCTTATTTTCTGCCTTCTTGCATTTAATATAATTCTTTTTATCAACGACAGTTTTTTGCCCGAACTCATTTTCACTATATGAGTTGTTATATAAGTCTATTGCCCATGGATCTTCCCAGATCTGTATGTAGCGCTTTGTTTTTACCCTTCCGCTTCTAACTAATTTGCCTGCCAGCAAGTGACTTACCATCGGATATGATAACGATATAACAATATCATAATCTGTTTCTGCATGAAATTTTTTAGCTCTTCTATACCAAACAATAGACGGATTGTAAATACCGTAAGACGCCCTTATTTTTTTCTTAATAAATCTAACAAGCTTATTCTTAAAACTAAATCTTTCTTCTTTTCCTTTGTTATTTTGCTGATGATTTTCTGCTGTTTTTTTATTCGTGTTTTTGACCGCTAATTTCTCATACAAAGAAAGTCCGTCATAAACATAATGATTACTTACTTTAGGCATAGTTATACCTTTATCTATAACCTGCCCTTCCTCTGAAAATGATAAAAGGTCCACGCTATGACCCAATTTCAACATACCATTTATGTATGATATATGACAAAGATTAGCTGATGAATTAGTCTTTAAACAGCTTCCTGTTATTACCATTATTTTCATACACAACTTCTCCCTTAGCATTCATTGATACAAGCTTGACAGCTTCCAAAGTTTAGCATCGTACCACCGTCATTCACAACAATTATCTCAATATTAGTATAAGTTTGCTTTCTTACACTGTCAACACACCTTTTTATGGTATTATGTGCATTATGAGCTGGAACAACAACCGAAATAAGCTTTTGTTCATACATTACTGATGATACTTTATCTTTCTGTATAAATTTTGCAATAATCTTTTTATTCTATTTGTGTAAACATAACTATTGGTAGTATTTATGATCTTGTTATACTTTCTATACTTCCTTGCCAACTTGTTTTGAGTGGTAAAATAAGACTTATCAGCATTTCCATGCGACTTATGCCAAATATTCATTGGCAAAACATATACAGAAAATCCCGCAAAATTAATAGCCTGTAAACACAAATCCGCTCCGTACAAATGCCAACCGTCACATAGTTCTTCGTCAAATCGTATTTTTTTAAAGCAATCTCTGTAACAGGCTATTAAACATTCGTCTAAAATAAAAGCCCTTGTAGAAACATCAAGCGTAGTATATCTGCTTTTTTCTTCACCTTCGCACATTGCTGAAAAAATCTCCGATGTTCTGTCAGTTTCTTTGCTTTTCACACCTGCCGCACCGACAATTTTTTCCTTATTTTTAATCACAAAATCATATATATTCTTTAAAACATATGAATCTAAAAACTCTATATCCTGATGTAAAAACACAAGGACATCACCCGTGGAATGGTCTACACCGTAATTTAACGCTTTTGCGGCTGATGAAAATTTTCCGTTCTTGTTGTCTATAAATATTCGTTCAACTTCAACATCTTTTTGCTTATTCAACGATACAATCATTTCATTAAGTAATTCATCATTGTTATAAACTGAAATAACAGAAATTAAGCCATTCAATATATATCACCTCTTTACTGATACAAACTTGACAGCTTCCAAAGTTCCATATCGTTTTTGTCAAAAGCCTTTTCCGCCTGCTTTAAAACATACGGAAGCTTTACTTTATCTTTTGGTTTATATTCCAAAAACAGCTGTCTTGCGCACACAAACAAAGCCTCTACCAATTTTTTATCAAGGTCTTTGATAAACGGATAATAGTAACAGGTTATGTGCCTGAGCAAAAGCGTATAAAACACCTTGTCGTCCGACAAATTAACCTTTGAATTTTCCTTGTAACGATTTATAATTTCTACTAACAGCCAGTATCTCTCAATAGTACGCACATTTGAAGCGTTGCTCTGAATATGTGAAAAATTCTTTTCGTACCATTTGTATTCATAAACGATTTTCGGAATATATGAAAATTTTTTGCATTTAGGGAATATCAAGAACTGGATTATTGTGTCCTCGTACCAATATCCCGGGAAAAATCTCACATCGTCCCACAATTCTCTCTTATATACTTTTGCCCACGGCAATCCCGCATAGTTCATAATCTCGTCGCCGTTTTTGTACCCGATAAGATTTTTCTGCGGATACACATTCGGAATAACGCTTATTACCTGTCCGTTTTTTTCTTTTACAAGATTGTGACCCGCCATCACCATATCGCAGTCTTTTTCATAGGCTTCACTCATCAAGGTTTCGACTATATCGTCATGAACGGTATCGTCGCAGTCTATAAACATAAGATATCTGCCCGAAGAAGCATCAATACCCGTATTTCTGGCTGAGCCTATTCCGCCGTTCTCCTTAAAAATCAGCTTAACCTTGGGGTGGTTTTCGTATTTTTTCAGTATTTCTCTCGCTCCGTCTGTTGAGCCGTCGTCAACGAAAATAACCTCGTAATTGTATGAGGTTTTTTGATTTAATATAGATTTTATATTGTCTTCAAGAATTTCGGCATAATTATAAACAGGTATAACAACGGATAAATCAATGCTTAAATCTCTTTCGGGGTTGTTGTACTCGGGCTTGCATACAGGCATCGGATAAGCCTCGTTTACTGCTTTCAAAGCCTCGTCATACGTAAGCTCCGCCGCAGTTTTTTTGCTTAAAAGCTTTTTTAAATAAAACTTACAGCAGTATAAAAAATACGCAAGGCTTGAGAGCAAACAGCAAAGCGGCTCATTATGAAAAATTTTATAAAATCTGAAGTAAAAACCGTGTTTCATAAATCATAACCCCATTAACATTTCTTCTACTGCCTTTGTAGTTTTTTCAGTACTGAATGCCTTTCCTCTCTCTTTTGCTCTCCTTGAGTAATCGCTGAGCATATCGGGCGTTGTGAGCATTTTTTTAATACCCTCATACAGTGCGTCCTCGCTGTTTTCCGTCACAATTCCGTATTCGTCGTTTTCACCGAGCATCTCCTGCATACCGGAGCACAGGGTTGTTACAACCGCAGTACCGACAATCAAAGCCTCGGTAACTGATGTGCTGAATCCCTCGCTGTATGACGAACATACATATAAGTCGCAGTTTTTAACATATTTATACGGATTTGTGTTGTAGCCGAGAAAAATAAAGCTCTCCGTCAGATTGTTTTCTTTAAGATATTTTTCCAAGGCGGGCTGTTCTTCTCCGATTCCGAGAATATACACCTTGTTTTTTATTCCGTCCTCCAAAAGCCTTTTATGTACGCTTGCAAGCCTTTCAAAGCCCTTTACCTTTGTTATCTTGCCCACGGAGCACAGGTTAAAGCAATCCTTTGAGAAGCTTATATCGGTTACCTTTTCTTCCGATTTGGAAAGGATCAAGTCGGTTTCAATCGTGTTGTAAAGCACTTCAATCGGCTTTTTAAAGTCAAAAGTATCAACAAAGTAGTTCATTACCCATTTTGAGACGCAAACCGTATTGTCAAATTTATTGTAGCACCGCTTTGCTTCTTCAAAATTTCTGAATCCGACAGATGCGCTCTCTTCGGTGTCCATTCTGCAATGGATCCAGCTCACAAGCTTTGTGTCCTTATCATTACAGCCGCTTACGATTCTTGCCGTAGGCCCCTCAAGATAAGACACTATGACATCATAATGCTCCTTTATTAATTTTTTATAAAGACGAGCAGGAGAAAAAAGGCAAAAATACTTTGAGTTGCCCCTAAACTGCTTTTTATAGCAATACTTATAATTTATATGGGGTAAAAGACTATCCCTGTTGACTCCCGTATCAAACAGCGTCATAACGGTAATATCAAATTTGCTCTTATCCATATTATTTACAAGATTTACAAGCACCTTTTCCGCTCCGCCGTGCGCAAGCGTAGGAATAAAAAACATTACTTTTTGCATCTTACTATCCTTTATATCTTTTTGTCTGAAGCATTTTATATACCGCCGACGGAACAAGCCCCAATATAAGAGGCTTATATGATTGAATTCTATACTTCAAAGGAAGCTTAAATTTCTTGCACATATCCTTTTTAAGACGGTATTCGGTAATTCTGAATTTATATTTTTTTCGCTTAATTGCGTTTCTGTCGTTACGCATATCATAAAGATATTCCTGTATGTTATACGCCTTATATCCTGCCTCATACAGTCTTATCCACAAATCATAATCCTCAATCCTCTCAACTTTAGGCGAATTGCTGTATCCTCCAAGCTCGTTTAAAACGCTTTTTCTCATCATACAGCCTGCATGACAAATAGGACTGTTGTTTGCAAAATCGGTTTTCTGCGGATATTCGGGAAAACCTACCTTTGCATAAACCCCGCCGTCGTCGTACATATTCATAAGGCAGCTTACAACCGAAAATTCGGGATGCTCGTTTAAAACGGCAACCTCTTTTTCAAATCTTGTGATGTCACAGACATCGTCGCCGTCCATTCTTGCCGTATACTCTCCGTTTGCCTTTTCAATACATCTGTTAAGAGTGGGGGCAAGAGTAAGATTTTTCTCGTTTTTATACACCTTAATACGGCTGTCTTTTTTTGCAATATCGCATGCCTTTTGATAGGTGCCGTCCGATGAGCAGTCGTCAATCATTATAAGCTCCCAGTTTGTATAGGTCTGATTTATGATACAGTCAACTGCCTCTTCAAGCGTGCCCTCACAATTATAAATCGCCATAAGCACCGATACCAAAGGAGTTTTATTCATCACACTCACCCCTGCTGCGTTTTATAAGCCAATCTCTGTTTTCTATTATCTTTTTTATAAGCACCCTGCTGTCAAAATTATCAACGACAAATTTCGCTCCCGCTTTGCCAAACTTCTCTCTTAACTCATCGTCCTCAATCAAGACAGAGGTTTTCTCTACAAGCGGCAAAACCTCTCGTGCGGGAACCTTAAAGCCCGTAACGCCGTCGACCATACCGTTTTGCGGTCCCGGAATATCGGAAACAACAACGGGAACTCCCATTGCCTCGGCTTCGATAACAACATTTCCAAAGCCCTCACGATAGCTCGGGAACATAAATATATCCATTGCGGAAAGGTATCTCTGCGGATCGTCAACCCAGCCGTTTGTGGAAATTATATCCTCGCAGTCGTCAAAATACCTCAGCAAATCCTGATCCACAGTATCGGGCTTTTCGTTATAGCCGACATACAAAAGCTTAACGGACGGATATTTCTCCTTGAGCTGTTTAAAAGCGAGCATCAACTCGTTAAAGCCCTTATCTCTGCCGATTCTGCCCAAAAACCCAAGCACTATATCACTGTCGGAAAATCCGTATTTTTTCCTGATTTCCGCTCTGTACCCGTCCTTTTTTGAAAGGTCAAACTTGCTTACATTCAAGCCGTTTGCACAGCCGTTCCAGACAATTCGGCTTTTTTCCTCGGAATAAAATCCGTTTTCTCTGCAAAAATCAAGGTTGCCCTTGCTGTCGGGCTGAACATCGGTGGAATTTTTGCAGGTATATTTTTCTATGAATTTAAAAATTGATTTTTTTATTCCGTCAAAGCCGAGGTAAACCATTCCCCACTGGCAGTAAAGCCTTACGGGAATTTTAGCTTTTTTGGAGGCAATCGATGCGTACAAAGAAGCGTTTGGAGTTGAATACTGAACAATATCAAATTTTTCTCTCTTAAATATTTCGGTCATCTGTTTTATGGCTCTTTGCATGCCGCGTACATCTACTCCGCGTTCCATAGCCATAGGGTAGGCATGAACAAACTTCGGAAGTGACCTTATGTATTCCTCATCCATATCGCAGATTAAGGAAATGTCATACCCTGCATTGTGCATATCCTCAAAAGACCATTGCAAAAAGTTTTTTGCCGCCAAAGCAACCGTTACCACAAAGCAAATTTTCTTACTCACCGAAAACTCCCTTTACCTTCCTCGCAATACCGTCTGCATTGATTCCTACCTGCTCTCTGAGATAAGCCTGAGAACCCACCTCAATGCAGTAAAAATCATTTATACCTATCCTGTGCAGCTTTGCCCTGCCGTCGGATTCAGCAAGCACCTCCGCAACAGCCGAACCGAAGCCGCCCACGATATTGTGTTCCTCAACCGTGAATATATTATC
>CALYBP010000043.1 GCA_944415425.1 uncultured Ruminococcus sp.
TTACGCTCTTTCATCTTCTCAAGACCGCCAACTTCGTTCTTAATCCACTCCATAACAAGCTTTGCGATATAGATTGTGTAGCAAGGCGGGGTATTGTAAAGTGAACCTGCGTCAGCGTGAATTTTGTAATCAAGCATTGTAGGAGTAATATCCATAGCGTTGCCGATCAAATCCTCACGAACAATAACGATTGTAACGCCTGCACCTGCAAGGTTCTTCTGTGCACCTGCAAAAAGCAAGCCGAACTTTGAAACATCAAGAGGCCCTGACATGATGCAGGAAGAAATATCAGCAACAAGCGGAATATCGCCTGTATCGGGAAGCTCATGATAAACCGTACCGTAAATTGTGTTATTAAGGCAGATATAAACATAATCTGCGTCCTCACGGAACATTGACCTATCGGTCTTGGGGATATAAGTATAAGTCTTATCCTCTGATGATGCAACTGCCTTAACATCGCCGTAGCGTGATGCCTCTTTATATGCCTTTTTTGCCCACTGACCGGTGATTATGTAATCAGCCTTTTTGTTCTTATTCATAAGGTTTAACGGAACCATAGCAAACTGTGTAGAACCGCCGCCCTGAAGGAACAAAACCTTGTAATTATCAGGAACATTCATAATTTCACGAACCAAAGCTTCCGCGTCCTTAATAATCTTATCAAAAACTTTGCTGCGGTGTGACATCTCCATTACGCTCTGTCCGCTGCCCTCATAATCGAGCATTTCAGCAGCCGCTTTTTTAAGTACCGACTCAGGTAACATTGACGGACCTGCAGAAAAATTATAAACTCTTGCCATGTCTAAAATCTCCCTTGATTTAATAATTTTTTACTAAAAATGGCAGCTGCAAAGCAATGCAGCGTGCCGATAGCCTAACAAATAAATTATACGCCTATATTTTGTCAAAGTCAACAAAAACGGCTAATTAGCACATACAAAAATAATCACAAACTGATTTTTCCGATTGCTCCGAGGATTTCATCTCTCATTCTTATCGCTTCGTTTCTTGCGGCCTTTGCAAAGTCCTCCTCACAAAGTCCCTGAGATTTCCAAGCGCACATAATTCCGCGGCTTGAGTTAATTATCGCACCCATTCCGTTTTTATCAAAAGCATTTTTAACATCCTCTGCTCCGCCGCCCTGTGCACCGTAGCCCGGAACAAGGAAAAATGTGCGGCTCAGTTTTTCTCTCATTTCCTTTAACTGTTCGGGATAGGTAGCACCGACAACAGCGCCTACTGCGGAATAGCCGTACTTGCCCATAAGCTCTTCTCCCCAGTTTTCACACATTTTGCCCATATGCTCATAAACAGTTTCATTTGTCTCAAGCTTCATATCCTGAAGTTCTCCCGAGCTTGGATTTGAAGTTTTTACAAGCACAAAAATGCCCTTGTCCTTTTCGGCACAGATTTTTGCAAGCGGCTTAATGCCGTCCGTACCGAGGTAGCCGTTTACCGTAAGAGCGTCAGCCCCAAAAGCGTCAATCTCTTCTCCGTCAACAACCGTTGTGCCGATATGAGCCGTTGCGTAAGCCTCCATCGTAGTGCCTATATCGTTGCGCTTGCCGTCGGTAATTACAAACATTCCCTTTGACTTTGCATAAGCTATTGTGTCGCAAAGCGCCTTTACGCCCTGCCATCCGTACATTTCATAATATGCAGCCTGCGGCTTTATTGCAGGAACAATATCACAAAGTGAGTCAATCAGCGCCTTGTTAAACTCAAAGAGCGCCGAAGCCGCTCCGTCAAGAGTTTTTCCGTATTTTGCAAAGCAAGCCTCCTTGATTGAAGACGGCACGTAATCAAGCTTTGGGTCAAGGCCTGCAACTGTCGGGTTTTGCATTTCCGCAATTTTTTCAATAAGTCTGTCAAATGCCATATTCTGCTCTCCTCTATATTTTATACAAAAATTTTTATTTGTTTTTCAGTTTTAAAAAACTCCGTTAAGCTCTTACGAATTAATAATATCAAAAAGCTCGTTGCTGAAATTTGAATAATCCTCTCTGTTGTCCTTTACAAATGAAATTGCGGGACGGGGGTGAGTGTTAAGCTGTCCCGTGAGCATATAAGGAATGTCATATCCCCATTTTACTCCGCTTTCTCTCAGCTTATGAGTATGCTCCTCAATAATTTTGAGAATGGGAGCAACCTTGTACTTCGGATTCTTTAAAAATCCGAGCAAAAGCTCAAGAGCACAGTTGCCTGCGCCTCTGCCCATTCCGTCTACCGTTGCGTCAAGGTAGCTTACTCCCTGGGTCATAGCCTCAATCGTATTTGCAAAAGCAAGCTGCTGGTTGTTGTGAGCGTGTATTCCCACGCCCTTGCCGTACTTGTCGGCGACAGAGCAGTAAAGCTCTGCAAGGCGTCTTGACTCCTCGGGATAAAGCGCACCGTAGCTGTCAACGATATAAAACGCATTTACGGGGCTTTTTCCGAGAATCTCAAGCGCCGTTACAATATCCTCGGTCTTTGCCTTGGAAACCGCCATGATATTGATTGTTGTTTCATATCCCTTTTTTGCACAATCCTCTATCATTTCAATAGCCGCAGGAATTGTGTTTATGTATGTTGCAATTCTGATAAGGTCAATGGGACTTTCCTTTTTTGGGATAATATCTTTTTCAAAATCTGTTCTGCCTACATCAGCCATTACTGCGATTTTCATCTTTGATTTGTTGTCGCCTATAATTTTCCTTATATCTTCGTCATTGCAGAACTTCCACTTTCCAAAGTCCTCTTCCTTAAAAAGCTCCTTTGAAGCCTTGTAGCCGAACTCCATATAATCAACGCCGGCTTTAACATTTGCCGCATACAAATCCTTTACAAATTTGTCGTCAAATCTAAAGTCGTTGCAAAGTCCTCCGTCACGGATTGTTGCGTCAACAACCCTTATATCCTGTCTTACCGACAGCAAATCACCTTTCTGTGCCATAAAAATTTCTCCTTTGATTTTTATAAATTGGTTTATCACATTTAATTCTTACTGTTGTTCGTCAAAAACAATCTTTCCGTCAAGAATAGTCTTTTTAACCTTACCGTAAAGCCGTCTGCCCTTAAACGGAGTGTTTTTGCTCTTGCCGTGAAGCTTTTGAGTATCCACAACCCACTCCTCGTCAAGGTCAACCAGAGCGATGTCGGCGGAAGCTCCCGCCGCAAGCGTGCCGGCGTTGATTCCGAGAATTTTTGCGGGATTTACACTCATTTTCTCAATCAGTTTTTCAAAGCTCATAAGTCCGCGCTTTACAAGGCAGGTAATTCCCACCGCAAGCGAGGTTTCCATACCTATTGAGCCGTTCGGAGCAGATTCAAAATCAGCTTTTTCCTCGGGGGTGTGCGGTGCGTGGTCTGTCGCAATGGCGTCGAGCGTGCCGTCAAGCAAACCGTTGATAATCTCGTCAACATCAGCCATTGTACGCAGAGGCGGATTCATTCTAAAGTCCGCATCCCTTTTAAGCAGCTCGTTTTCTGTCAGTGAAAAATAGTGGGGTGCAGTTTCGGCAGTCACCTTAACTCCCCTGTTTTTTGCGTCTCTGATAAGCTCAACGCTCGTTTTTGTGCTCACATGACAGATATGCACGGGGACACCAAGAGCCGCAGCAAGGGCAATTTCCCTTGCTGTTCCGCAGTCCTCGGCAGATGCAGGAATACCCTTAACGCCGAGCTTCTTTGATACTTCGCCCTCGTTGATTTTTCCTCCATCGGCAAGGTACAAATCCTCGCAGTGAGCCACTATGTGCATTCCGCACAGGGGAGCTTTTTTCATGGCGTCGCTTAAAAATTTTGTATTCTCAACGGGTCTTCCGTCGTCGGTCAAGGCGATTGCCCCCGCATTTTTCACTTCGTCAATATCTGTGGGTTCAAGGCTTTTAAGACCTTTTGTAATACTCGCCGCAACATATACATGAGAATTTGCATTCTTTGCCTTGTCAAGAATATACCTAACGACCTCAGCGTTGTCCGTAGCGGGCGTTGTATTCGGCATAGCAAGCAGACTTGTAACTCCTCCCGCCGCAGCAGCGTTGCAGCCGGAAATTATATCCTCTTTTTCGGTCTGTCCGGGGTCACGCAGGTGCACATGCATATCGACAAGTCCAGGTATGGCGTAAAGACCCTCTGCGTTTATAACCTCACAGTCGCCGTCGCAACCTATATCCTTGCTCACGCTTTTTATTTTGCCGTCAGCAATCAAAATATCGTATTTTCCGTTTAATTTATCGGCAGGAGATACTACTGTTGCGTTTTTTATAAGTAAATTTTTCATTTAATCACCGCCATTTGTTATCTTCTCGGACCGTTATTTCTGTTTCTGCCCTGTTGAGATGACGGACGTCTTCTCTGGCTTTGGCTCCGGGGGCGCTGTGATGTTCTGTGATGAACTCTTACAAGACCGTTGTCGCTTAGCTCACGCCTTTGGGCATTTTGCCTTTCTGCTCTTCGTCTTGCTCTTTCACGGCGTTCCTGTTCAGCCTTTTGCCTCTTTTTTATTGCTCTTTTACGCTTTATCATTCTGCTCAAATTAGTACAGAAATAGCCGAAATGAATTCCAAACGATTTTACTCCTGCAAAGAATCCTCCGACCGCCTCAAAAAACTTTTTGCCTGATTCTTTTGGCTGTCTTTCAACATCCTTTGCCTTTTCCTCGACTTCTTCTATTACATCAAAGTCCTCTGCGTCAAGAATATCCTTGCTGCTGATTACTCCCTTTGCCTTTTTCGGAGCTTCCTCAAAGAAATCGTCGCTGTCGTTAAACTTAACACGCTTTGCTTCAATGCGGATAAGCTCCTCGTCGTTGTTAAAATCCTCTTCGTCGTTTTCATCAACTTCTCCGAAAAGAGATTTCTCAATTCCGCCCGTTTTATCAGATACTTGCTTTTTTGGTTCTGCTTGATTTAAAACGCCATCCGAATTTTCACTTTCAGTTTGTTCCTGAGTAAATTTCTCGTTACTGTAAACTACTTCGGCTTTGCTTATTTTTGCTTCCTCGGCTTTTCTTAAATCTTCCATCCGCCTAAAGTTAAGTATCTCTTCTATCTCGCTGTCGTCAGCGGATTTTCCGGTATATTCTTTTGCAACATTAGGCGTCTCAATCTCCTGACCGAGCGGTTCATCTTTGTATTCATAAATATCCGTATCCTGCACATCGCCGTAATCATCATTTTGAACCGAGCTGCGCCCGCTCTTATTATATTTTCCCGCAAGTTCTTCAATTATTTTATTGTTCTTTTCTTTTGTTCTGCGTTTTTTTACACGCTTAACCGCAACCGTCAATACTATAACCAACAAAATTGCGGCAATCGACGCACCTATTATTATATAAACTACTGTTCCGCCTGCAAAGCCCTCGTTCAAAAAGTCTACTGAAGATACAATCTGCGTAAACGTCTGATAATCCTGAGCAGTTACATTTCCGGAGTTTCTCTGCAACGTAATATTAATGCTCATTCCGTCATACACGGTATTTGCCTGATACGCTTTAATTGACAAGCCGTTGCTTTTTACATTCGTATTAAAATACAACCATACAACCTCTCCGGCCGAATCAGCCGTACACTCAGTATACTCGCTCTGACTTAAAAAATTTGTGCTTATCTCTCCCAAATGCTCTTCATCAAGCAAATTATAATTACCTATACCTTTGCTTTCCGACGTCTGCGTCATTGTAACAGTAACCGTCAAGGCGGCAACATTATCCATGCCCTGCAAGTAAATATCTCCGTTTTTAAAATTCTGCATGGTAGAATCATAATCAAGACCGAAAACAGAGAAATATCTGTCGCCCTCATTGCTCGAACGTGTAATTGCCGACATATCATCAGGCAAATATAGTATCATATCGTCTAATTCTTTTACGGTGTATCTCTTAGATGCTGCGCCGCATACCGCAGCACTGCAAAATATTAAAATCAAGGCACACAATATAGCCGTAATTTTCTTTGCTTTAATTGCTTTCATTAAGCTGTCCCCCACACCCGATAAAGTATTGTTCATTCGCACATATTCATTTAATTATACCCAATTTCGGAATAAATTACAAGTCTGTAAGATATTTTTTTACAGTTTTCGATTATTTTTTGCAATTTGCCTGCGATTCTGCAATTTAATAAAAATATATTATGTTCGTAAAACTCCTTTTATAAAAATTCAAGTGCGTCTGCACTCATTTCGAGCAGACAAGTTGATATTATTAATTCTTCTCGTCCGACCGTTTTTAAACAGTTCGCTACAATGCAAAAACGCTCATTACAAAGCATGCTAATTATAAATATTAACCGGATAACAAAACCACCTTCGTTTTAAGGTAGCGGTTTAATCAGTTATTTCCTCATATCCGAAACCATTGTTGCACTCTTTTAAAGTTTTGACATCTACATTTCCGAAAATATATTCTTTTGGTATTCCCTGAGGAAAGGCTTTACATTTTAACGGTTCTTTTACAGAAGAACTTTCAAAACAGTTTTTGCAGCATGGGCAATCTGATATTATTACTGACATTATTTTTTCCACCTCTCTATAAATTCATCACGTCTTTGTCTAATGTACCACCGCAATGAGCTTTTGCAAAAGCTTCTGCTATACACTCTGCTCCGCCCAAAGAAGCGTCTGCATATTTGGAAATACCATAAACAATTTTATCTGTAACTTCTTTATTTTTTAATAAAAAACTGCATATGTGCTTACATCTTGAAATGTCGTTACATAAGCCATTTCGCAAGCTATAAGTATCCCAACACTATTTTGAAATAAAATCCGTCTATAATAATTTCTCATAATACGCTTTTGAAATTCTTTTTGTGACCCCATAAAATCATAATCAGATTTATTGCAATGCTGTCATTAAAACCTCCTAAATAAGTATGCTATAAAAAATTCAAGTGTGTCTGCACTCATTTCGAGCAGACAAGTTGATATTATTAATTCTTCTCATCCGACTGTTTTTAAACAGTTCGCTATTAAGCATAAGACTCAGGCGGCAGCCTTCTTAGCTGCCGCCTGTAATATCCATAAAATTAATTATTCAACCGTTACCGACTTTGCAAGATTTCTTGGCTTATCGGGGTCCGTTCCTCTGTTGATTGCGGTGTAATATGCCAAAAGCTGAAGAGGAACAACTGCTGTTATAGGCATCAAAAGCTCCTCGGAATGAGGAATTTCAACAACATAATCAGCAACGCCGTCCTTTAATCCTCTTGCGCAGGCGTCTGTGCAAACAAGAATAATTTTTGCTCCTCTTGACTTAACCTCCACAATGTTGCTTATTGTCTTTGGTATTATGTCAGTCTGAGTAGCAACGGAAATAACCGGCATATCATCGTCAATAAGAGAAATCGTGCCGTGCTTGAGCTCTCCTGCCGCATAGCTTTCCGAGTGAATGTACGAAACTTCTTTAAGTTTCAGCGAACCCTCCATCGAAAGAGCGTAGTCAAGGCCTCTGCCGATATAAAGCAGACTGTCTGCCGTCACAAGTTTTGTCGCGATGTATTTGCATTTATCCTCACAGTTTTTAATAACCTCTTCAACAGCGTCAGGCATCTTCATAAGCGCAGACACAAGCCTTTTACATTCCGCCGCACTCAGAGTTTCCTTCGCAAGCGCAAGCTCAAACGCAAACAGATAAACTACCGAAAGCTGAGTAATATACGCCTTTGTCGAAGCAACTGCAATTTCAGGACCTGCAAGCGTATATATAAGCATATCCGCTTCTCTTGCAATAGAGCTTCCCTTTGCGTTTACTATCGCAAGAGTTGTAGCCCCCTTTTGTTTTGCAAGACGCATTGCCGCAAGACTGTCGGCGGTTTCACCTGACTGGGAGATAATAATAACAAGATCGCCGTTGCCGACAATCGGATTTCTGTATCTGTATTCAGACGCTATGTCTACCGTTACGGGGACTCTCGCAAGATCCTCAATAACATACTTGCCGACCATACCGGCATGCATTGCCGTACCGCAGGCAACAATAGTAATATTGTTAAACTCCTTTAGCTTATCAAGAGTGATTCCGCACTCCTCAAGACAAGGCAGCCCGTCCTTTATTCTCGGCATAATCGTAGTTCTTATTGCCGAAGGCTGCTCGTTGATTTCTTTTATCATAAAGTGCGGATAACCGCCTTTTTCGGCAGCTTCCATATCCCAGTCAGCCGTTTTAAGTTCTTTTTCAAGCGGATCAAGATGCTCGTCAACAAAGCTTACCCCATCGCTTGACAAAGTAGCAATCTCATCGTGATCAAGAAGATAATAATTTCTCGTGTACTTGAGTATAGCGGGGACGTCAGACGCAATAAAACATTCGCCGTCAGCTACGCCGACAATAAGCGGGCTTTCTCTTCTAACTGCGAAAACTTTGTCGGGAAAATCCTTAAACATAATTCCAAGAGCAAACGAACCTTTCAGCTCTGCCATAACTGCGTCGATGGTTTCAAGCGGATTTCCGTTGTATTTATAATCGAGGAGCTGAGCGACTACCTCTGTGTCGGTATCGCTCAAAAACGTTCTTCCCTTAGAAGTCAAAAATTCCTTTAGTTCAATATAATTTTCGATAATTCCGTTATGTACAATCGTTACCCTTGCTCCGCTGTGCGGATGAGAGTTTACATCTGACGGTTCTCCGTGTGTAGCCCATCTTGTGTGGCCTATTCCGACATGACCGTTCGGCTTTCCCACCTCGGAGATTTTATTTTTCAGATCTTCAAGCTTTCCTTTGGTCTTGACGGTTTTAATTTCGCCGTCATCGAAAACCGCTATTCCGGCCGAGTCATATCCCCTGTATTCGAGCTTGGACAAAGCGCTCACAAGAACCTCACTGCAGTCCCTGTAACCAACATATCCTACTATACCGCACATATAATTTTCTCCTTTATATTAAAATCAGTTAATTTTGTGATGGAATGTCGGAACCATATCGGCAAGCAATTCAACCGTTTTATCGCTGTCATTCTCGTCAGCCGCCTTTCTTAGGTTGTGCAGCTTTTCAAGAATTGTTTCAGCGTCTATATCAATTTGATTGCCGATAAATATTTTTTTGTTACCCGTTGATTTAAGTCCTTCCTCGTCCATCAAAAGCTCCTCAAAGAGCTTTTCTCCCGGGCGAAGACCGGTAAACTTAATTTCAACATCCTTGTAAGGCACCTTACCGTACATACGAATCAAGTTTTCCGCAAGAGTTGTAATCTTAACAGGCGCACCCATATCAAGCACAAATATTTCACCGCCCTTAGCCATTGCTCCTGCCTCAAGGACAAGCGAAACGGCTTCGGGAATCGTCATAAAATATCTTATTATGTCGGGGTGAGTAACAGTTACCGGAGAACCGTTTTCTATTTGTCTTCTGAAAAGCGGTATTACCGAACCGTTTGAACCGAGTACATTGCCGAAACGAGTTGTAACAAACTCGGTGTGTTTCGTAGTCTGTGCCTTATACTGAATAATCATCTCGCAGGCACGCTTTGTAGCGCCCATTACATTTGTGGGATTAACCGCCTTATCGGTCGAAATCATAACAAATTTATCAACGCCGTAAAACTCTGCAAGAGTAGCGACATTAAATGTACCGAAGATATTATTTTTAACAGCCTCTTCCGGCACGGTCTCCATAAGAGGTACATGCTTGTGTGCCGCGGCATGGAACACAATCTGCGGACGGTACTTCTTAAAAATAACATCCATCTTATTGTAGTCTCTTACCGAAGAAATAAGAGTCACAAGATTGAGCGATGTGCCGTATTCGATAAGAAGTTCCTGCTGTATATCATATGCGTTGTTTTCGTAAATATCAACTATAATAACCTGCTTTGGGTCATACTTTGCGATTTGTCTTACAAGCTCACTTCCGATTGAGCCGCCTCCGCCTGTTACAAGACAAACCTTGCCGTTTATGAAATCACGAATTTCCTGTTTGTTAAACTCAATCGGCTTTCTTCCGAGCAAATCTTCAATTTTAATTTCTTTTGCCTGTTTTAAAATATTTGTGCCGCTCTCATCGTCATCAAACAACAGGTCGCTAATATAAGGAATTACTTTGATTTTACACTCCGTAGCGGAACAATAATCAAAGATTCTGCGCTTGTCCTCCTCATCACACGAGGGAAGAGCAACAATTATGTTTTCAATATGATAATCCGAACAAACTCTCGGAATTTCGGGGCAGGTTCCGACAACCTCCACCCCTTTGATTTTTGTCCTGAGCTTTGTTATATCATCGTCAACAAAGCACACGGGCAAAATATTCCTTGCCGAGTTGTTGACATCAAACTGGGCGTTCTCAATCTCAGTAACAATCATTCGTCCTGCGTTTCCCGCACCAACAATAAGTGTACGCTCACGTTTGTCAAGACTGCCGGCCTCGGTAAGATTTAAAAATGACTTTTTAAATATAAATCTAAATGCAAGCACGCCGAAAGTAGAAATAAAAAAGTAAATCAGCGTGAACAAAATATCCGGTGTAATCTCGAGTACTGCCATCAAGCAATAAGACACCGCAAATCCGATAAGCATTGCACACCCGCAGCTTACATAGTCCTTTTTATTAAAAAATCTCCAAAGCCTTGAATAGGCGCCGCTCGCAAACAACGCAAATTCACATATAATCAGGGTTATAACAATGTTATAAAGAAGGGTTCTGCTCGCTTCAATTCCTGTATAATCAATCAAAGACAAGCCGTAATTGGTTAAAATACCGCTGACAACGATGATAAAAATATCTGCAATAGCAAGCACAAGCTTACGATAATTAAAATTTTTCATTATCTTCCCTCTTTAACATAAATTATAATTGCCAAAATCTATAAAATAATCCACTCAAAATTATAAATATATGTAATATTATACGATAATATACGCATTATGTCAAATGAATGTTATAGTATAAATATTGACATTCCCAAACAAATAAAACATAATCCTGCAATTTTGCATGGTGTAATTTTTTCTTTAAAAACAATTCTGCTAATCACACACATAAAATAGTTATAATACATAAAAAATAGGTTTATCTGAAAAAAGTGAATTTATTTGAGAGTTTATTAAAAAACGGCCTTTCCAAAAATTTAATCCTTAATAAATCTACTGCTGTACAAACAGCATATACTCCAACCACAGATAATACAGCATGGGCAACTACCCAAATACCGTTATCATAGTAACCTAAATTATTTAATAGATCACCCCAAAGCCACTGACGCATTGCATCACTGTTTGCATGGATCAAAAGCACGCCAAATGTTGCTGAAGATACAGTATTAATAAACTTGTTTTGTTTGATTTTTACATTTTAAAAAAACATAAACGCCGCAAAAGCCGTTGCAAGAGCAAGTATTTTATTGCAGTCAACCACAAAATAATAATATCCGTATGTGCTGAAATAAGCCAACACAACTACACTTGCCCACGAAATAATCAAGCAACACAGCGAAGCAAATCCCCAGAATTTTGTAGAATTAAACAAGCTTATGGGATATAACCTAACATAAGACGCAATCAAATAAAGGATTATAAACCATTCTACATAATTAAATGTAACATTAAATCCGGGTAGTGTAGGAAGAACCGAAAAAACAGCAATCGTAAAAATGCATAAAATTCTATGCTGTCTTTCACTCATTGCTTTGATCAATATATTAACAAACGGAATCAAGCAAAAAAATATCAAAAAGCATGAAGAAAAACCTGTGCCTATATCGTAAATCGGAATTACTGTTTTTAACAAACCTGAGAATGAAAATTGCTGAACCCCGAAAATTAAGAATATTAAATAAATTAATATTTTATAAAATTCTATTTCAAAAAACAACTTGCAAAACTTTTTTACCGTTATTTTAGAGGTGCACATAAAATATCCGGTGATAAAAACAAAACCGTTGATTGCTGTTTTTCCTCCCCAACCGAACAAAAGTAAAAACGCATCGTTCCAATGAAGAGCGGTTCTGCTTGCAATTATATCAGTTAATCCCTAATTTACAACATAATGATGTGCAACAATAACGAGCATTGATATTATTCTAAATAGTTCAAGATTAGAATTTCTCTGCTTAGGTGCTGAATTTACAGTTAAATTATTTGTTCTTTTTAAATTATCTAAAAAACATATGCTATGTACCTATTAATTTAAAATAATATTACAGATTCTATCAACATCTTCAAGTGACAAATCCGCATACAGCGGCAAAGTCAAAACTCTTTTGCTAATCTCCAACGCCTTGGGGGTATCCGCAGCATTGAATTTATCCTTGTAGCAATCAAAAGCATTTGTTAAAGGATAAAAATATTTACGAGAAAAAATGCCCTCAGCTGCCAGCTTGTCGGAAATTTCATCTCTGCTTTTGCCAAATACCTTTTCTTCAAAAACAACGGGAAAATAAGCGTAGTTCGGAACTACTCCGTCTTGATTTTTGCAAAGCTTTATACCATTTACAGAACCGAGGTGCTCTCGGTATCTTTCGACAATACGCTTTCTTTTTGCAATTTCACTATCAACATTTCTAAGGTTGCAAAGTCCCATTGCCGCGCAAAATTCATTCATTTTTGCGTTTGCACCTACTCCGACAACCTCTTCAGGTCCGCGTATTCCGAAGTTTTTAAGATTATAAATTTCTTCTCCGAACGCCTTATCTCTAAAGCAAACTGCACCGCCCTCTATGGTATTGAACACCTTTGTAGCATGAAAGCTAAAGCATGAAACATCTCCGAAAGAGCCGATTCCCTTACCCTTATATGTAACGCCGAAAGTATGAGCAGCGTCATATATAACCTTTAATTTGTACTTATCGGCAAGCCTCTGAATAGCTTCAACATCACAAATATTACCGTAAACATGGACCGGCATGATGGCAGATGTCTTTTCCGTAATCAACGGCTCTATTTTATCAACATCAATAGTATAATCGTCGGTATTTATATCGCAAAAAACCGGAGTCAAATTATTTCTGACAATAGCATGAGTAGTAGACGCAAATGTAAAGGGAGTGGTAATAACTTCTCCTGTCAAACCCAATGCCTGAATGGAAAGCTCAAGCGCCATATGACCGTTAGTAAGCAAATCAATATTTTCAACTCCGAGATACTCCTTGAGTTCTGCCTGTAATCTTTTATGCTTGCTTCCCATATTTGTAAGCCAGTGCGTATCCCAAATATCTCTTATTTCATTTATATAATCATCAAAGCTCGGCATTGATGATTTGGTAACAAAAATCTTGTCCATTACACATACACCTCTAAAACAAAAAACTTTAATTAATTGACAAAGACATAAATAGACTATTTTCAGTTTCTTTGTTTACAAAAATAAATCTTTTTTTTAGATAAAACTCAATAGCTGTCTCATTTTTCTTATCTACTTCCAGAATCAAGTTCTTCATACCGGCATTTTTACAATCCTCTATCGTATAATCCAACAAAGCACTGCCAGCACCCATAGACTGATATTTTTTCAATATAACAATCATAGACAAAAAAGCATTTTGGGCCTTTAAATCATTACAATAGTAAGCTGAAAATCCAACCAAATCATTATCATAACAAATCTTAATAACATGTGCGTTATTATAAAACTTTTTAGCAAGATCTGACAAAAAAGATTTATTATTCAGTTTTTGGTTAAACAAGCTCGAGGAACAACTCATGAGAACATCTAATATGCTGTCTTTATCAGTTAATTTTTTTATCATATAAGTTTTCTTCAAAACAATCTCACCTAAATTCGAAATAGATTAAGTACAAATCTATCTGGGTATGTTATTTCTTATTTTTACACTGTTATCATCCAATTTTTCTATTTTTCTTAATTTTTCTTCAAAATAATCCCTAACAAAATCATCCAAAAGCATAGGTTTAAACACTTGCATATACTTGATACCGGGATGTGAATTGATTTCCATTATCTTAATCCCCTTGTCGGTAATTCCGATATCAAAACCCATCCACTCTATTCCGAAAAAGCGTTTACAAATTGAATTTACCTTTTCAACAACTTCATTCCAACAAGGAATTATACCCTTTAAAGCCTTATTAGAATTGGGATGAAAATCTATACTTTCACAGCGATTTGAATAAATTGCAAGAGCATTGCCGAATTTGCCTGTATCTACATTTATTTCGGTAAATATATTAAATGAATTCTCACCTTCGTCATTAACATGAATGTAATTTACAATCCCCGTATCATCCATGCCAAATCTTAAATAACCTCCGATTATTTTGGGATTTACACCGTCCTTGTTGAGTGTTACAAGTCTTAATGTATGTATCTGGGAGTTAATTTCAGCCATAGATTTTTCAGGGTATATATATTCAGTAAAAACATAATTAGGGTGAGTTAATATAAAATGATACAGCTTTTCCTTTGTGCAAATGCGATTATTTATCAGGTAATTATCTCCGTCACATTCTAATTTGTAAAAACCCTCTGCCCCCGTTCCGTTACAAGGTTTACTGGCAAATGCTTTTTTTGCTTTTAACAACTCACAAAATCCTTCAAAAGTGTTATTCTTTTCCGGATTGTCTATTAAAGCTCTCAGTCCCTCATTTGTGCTGTAATAATAGTACTCCGGCATTACATTTGCAAACTCTGTATTAGCAAGCATATACTTTAAAGTTAATTTATCATTAATCCATAATCTTGTCCATCCGTTAAGAGGCCATACTTTGTAGTAATCACTATCAGATAAATAGTCTGTTATATCATAATCCTCAAGATTATAAACCGATATACTTTCAGCTAAAAATCCGTTTTTGTGAGAATATTCAATCAGATTTTTGCCATATAAATCAGACGAGCATTCCTTATTCAACAAGTCAACATAATAAGAAGCAAACTTTTTTGTAAATCCGTCATTTAACATCTTTTGTAACATTTTATCCATAGCTATCTCCGTTATATTAAATTTTTCTTT